>JAYUKJ010000104.1:0-1692 GCA_043764555.1 Saprospiraceae bacterium | reverse complement strand
TTTTTTGTAAAAAATTGGGTTCAAAGTCGGTCAACCTTGAACCCGTAATCAAGAAGCGTGATCTCGTAAGGATTCGAACCTTAAACCTTCTGATTCGTAGTCAGATGCTCTATCCAATTGAGCTACGAAACCGATTTCAGCCATCATTTACGATTAACGTCGCAAAGATAGAACCGTTTTTTGTTTCACCAAGACATTTGTGAAATGTTTTTATTTTTTTTGAAAAAATAAATGGTAAAATACTGAGGGGGCCTAAAAATTGTGAAAAAGATAGCACGGGATTCAATCCCGTGCTACTATTTATTTCTAAAGAAGTTCCTTAAAATAAGCGGCAAATTCGGTCAGATTCATGGCGCCTTTATCGCCATCGCCTTGTTTTCTAACTGAAACCAAGCCTTCCGCTGCTTCTTTTTCGCCGATAATCAGCATTAAAGGCACGCGTTTTAGCTCCGTATCGCGGATTTTACGGCCAATTGTTTCGGCGCGCTCATCAATAAAACCACGAATGTCATGCTCGGCTAATTTTGCCATCACGTCTTTGGCGTAATCAATAAAACGGTCGGAAATAGGCAAAATTGCGATTTGGTCGGGTGCCAACCACAACGGGAATTTACCCGCGCAATGCTCCGTTAACACGCCAACAAAACGCTCCATCGAACCAAAAGGCGCGCGGTGAATCATCACGGGACGGTGCATCTGATTGTCCGCACCAACGTATTCCAATTTGAAACGCTCGGGTAGATTGTAATCTACTTGAACCGTTCCCAATTGCCACGAACGACCTAAGGCATCTTTGACCATGAAATCGAGTTTGGGACCATAAAATGCCGCTTCGTCGTACTCAATAGTGGTTTTCAAACCCACTTTCTTAGTCGCATTGATGATGGCTTGCTCGGCTTTGTCCCAATTTTCTTCCGTTCCGAGGTATTTTCCACGCTCAGTTTGGTGTCTAAGCGAAATTTGAGCCGTGTAATTATTAAAACCTAATTTTTCCAAAACGTATAGCGTCAATTCAACAACATTGATAAATTCAGCTTCCACTTGGTCTTGTGTGCAAAACAAATGCGCGTCGTCTTGCGTGAAGCAGCGAACCCGCGTCAAACCGTGCAGTTCGCCCATTTGTTCGTAGCGATAGACTGTGCCAAATTCGGCAATCCGAACGGGCAATTCTTTATACGAGCGTGGTTTGTAGGCGAAAACTTCGCAGTGATGTGGACAATTCATTGGTTTCAACATGAATTCTTCGTCCATACGTGGCGTTTTGATGGGTTGGAACGAATCCGCTCCGTATTTATCCCAGTGACCCGAGGTCATGTACAATTCTTTTTTGCCAATATGTGGCGTAATCACGGGTTGATAGCCGCGTTTGAGTTGTTCTTTTTTCAAAAAATCTTCCAAACGCGTTCGCAAAGCCGTGCCGCGTGGCAACCAAATCGGTAAACCCGCGCCGACTTTTTCGGAGAACATAAACAGTTCCAACTCCGCACCGAGTTTGCGGTGGTCGCGTTTTTTGGCTTCTTCCAAGAGCAACAAATAATCTTTTAACTCCTGCGCCTTCGGAAAAGTGACACCATATATACGTGTCATTTGTTTGCGCGTATCGTCGCCGCGCCAGTAAGCGCCCGCGACTTTCATCAATTTGATGGCTTTGATGCTTTCAGTCGTGGGAATGTGCGGTCCGCGGCAAAGGTC
>JAYUKJ010000103.1:0-5597 GCA_043764555.1 Saprospiraceae bacterium | reverse complement strand
AAAACCGACTAAAACGTGCTGGTGTAGTCGGTGTTTGCCTTTTATACTGAGGGGTCCTAAAAATTAGAATTTGCTTAAAATATTCTGCAAATAGTTAGAAATCAAATCATCACAAAAAATATATTTTAATACTATTTCTTCTTTTTATCCAACCATTTTTTGAAATACGTCCACGATGTTTCGTTCGGACGTTTGTCATCCAACGGCGGTGCGGACGTGAATTCAGGATGTTCTTTGGCGATAAAATCCTTCATTTCTTGCGGTAAAAGTTCGTATTTAGTCAATTTTTTACCTTGTCCGTTGAACATCAACCAACCTTCTTTGTCGCCCATTTCCATCCACGGCAGCCATTGACCGACGCGCGCCCAGGAGATATTCACGTTGTCTGCGCGGTCTTTTTTGGGGTTCACCAATTCTTTTTCATCGACCGAAAAATTGAACATTTCGATGGCTTGATACATTTCGTGCGTTGTGCCGATGTAGTCCTTGTAGTTGCCGCCTTTCAAAGCGTTCGGGTAGAGTAGTGGCACCTCGATGTTCCAAAAAACGCGCCCGTCGAACACCTGAAAATCGGGGTCCATGACGTCAGTTGTCATAACGCCGCGCGAATTGACGGGGTCGTTGACGATATGAACGACATCACACTCCTTTTTTGTCCACGGATTTGTCCATTTATCGACCACTTTTCCCGTGTTTGGGTCCATGTACAACAAGACTTCGCGGCTCACTTGGCGGTAGCCCGTTTTGCCTTTTGCGGTGTCGGCTTTCGTCGCCCGAATGTTCATGCCGACGTAAGTAAACAGTATTTTATCGCGTTCTTGGGCGATGCGGCTGTACACGGCACCCGTCCAAAAGTAGATGCAATTTTCGCCATCTTTCATTGAGGCTTGAATTTTCCGCGCCGCTTTTAAGGCGTCTTCTGGATTTTTTAAGTCCAATTTCTTTTGTGCCAATAGGCTTACGGTCGTCAAAAGAACGAGTAAAAAGGTGTTAATTAATTTCATTAAAAAAAGCGATTTTAAAAACTGGTTAGTCTAAATTTTTGATTTAAAATATTGATTATCATATAATTACAAATAAATAATAACACTAAGTAGCAATTCCGCTTTGGGTTTTTCACGGCGGCGTAGCTGCCAAATCTCGGTAATATTTTAAGTTCATCAACGACTTTTCTATGCGGTATAACCGCAAAACAGGCGGTTTAGCGGTTACACCGCATTGGAAATTGGTCATTTGAGCCTTGTATTACCGAGATTTTGCAGCTACGCCGCAATCGAAAATCCCAAAGCGGAAATTGCTGAAAGCTAAGTATCGAATTGAATTTTGGAAGGTGAGCAACTAAGCTGTACTAAGACATTCGTGTTAGCATAATCTAATCGTACAGCTTCGAATTTTGCTAAAATTTCTTCATTTTTTGCGCAAAAAGGTGTTTTCCCGATGTTCGGGATGTCGTAAGGACGCCATATACTGAGGGGTCCTTTTTTTTTCGATGGACAAAACTAATTAATGTCTTTAACAAATTTTAGCATTTTTGAAATTAGACTTACTGAATAAAAAAAATGCTTCAAAGGCGTCTAAACCCATGAAGCATTGCGTCGAATTTCAGACTTAAAATTTGAAATCTGAAATTTGGAATCTGAAATTTGGAATCCCCTTATTTCCCGAACCAATCCTTAAAACTTTCCACTTTTTCGCGGCTCACCAAGACATCTTCTTTGTCGGGCGGCGCGACGAGGACGATTTTTAGACGGCTATTTGAATAGCTAATCACGTCTTTTATGGCTTCGATGGTTGAAATAAATTTACGATTCAGTCGGAAAAAACGCGACGGGTCGAGCATCGTTTCGAGCTGTTCGAGCGTGTAATCCACGACATATTTACGTCCATTTTTGTTTTTTAGATAGACAATTTTGTTCTCGCCGTAGAAAAATTCGATGTCTTCAACGGCAATTGCGGACAAATGGTCACCAATTTTGACCATAAAACGGTTCCTATGTTGCGGCGGTGCTTTCAAAGCGGCGGCAACTTGACGGATAATATCGGCGTCAATGGCGGCCGATGGTGCCGTCGTTTTGGCTTGCAAATTCTTCAATTTTTCAAACGCTTTTCGCAAATCTTCGGTTCCAAAAGGCTTCAAAAGATAGTCGATTGAGTTCACTTTGAAAGCACGAAGCGCGTATTCGTCATAAGCCGTTGTGAAAATTACGGGGCAATTGACGGGCGTATTTTCAAAAATATCGAAACTCACACCGTCGGCTAATTGAATGTCAAAAAAAGCGAGGTCGGGTGCAGAATTCGTTGAAAACCAAGCAGTTGCGGCGCGGACGGAGTCCAAACGGGCGACAACTGTGGTTGGAAAATCCATTTTGGATAATAAAATTTCAAGCTTTTCGACGGCAAGTTCTTCGTCTTCGATGATGGCGATTTTCATAAAAATTTAGATTGAATTTAGTAGTTTAAATTGTATCATGGACTTCAGTCCGTGAATTTTATTATTTAGCTCATTTTAGACATTCACGGACTGAAGTCCGTGATACAATTTATTTGATTAAAGGAATTTTAACCGTAAAAAAACCGTCCGCTTCCGAAATCGAAACCGGCTCAGAACTTAGAAAACCATAACGCGCTTTTATATTCGACAAACCAATGCCCGTGGAGTCATTTTGATTGGTTTTTAATTGTAAATTATTACGGACAACGATGCAATTTTCCGCCAAAAATACGCTGATACTGAGGGGGTACATTTTTGAAATCTCGTTGTGTTTCAACGCATTTTCGACAAGCATTTGAAGCGTTAAAGGTGCCACTTTGAAACCGTTCGTATTGGCAGTCAATTGGTTATCAAATCTAAGATTGTTGCCGAACCTAATTTGCATCAAAAAAACGTAGGCTTCCAAATTCCGCATTTCTTCTTCCAAAGCAATGATTTCTTGCGAGCGACTTTCTAAAATATAGCGATACACTTTTGACAATTGATTGATAAATTGCTCCGCAACATCGGCGTCTTTATGCACCAAAGTCGTCAAAACATTCAAGCTATTGAACAAAAAATGAGGATTTACCTGACTTTTCAACGTCTCGTATTGGGCGATTGCCTGCTCTTTTTTGAGCTTTTCGGCTTCCAAAAGGGTCTGTTTCCAACCCGTTAGGAATTGTTTACCGTGTAATATTGCTGAAACCATGATGGTGAGGATAAGTGTGTAAATCCACGCCGACCAACCCAGATTTTTATACCAAATCGATAGCGTAGGCAGTTTGCCCAGCATCCCGCCGACCCAGATGTAAACGACAAGTAGCCAGATGATTGTTGTTGTTAATAAGGTACCAATTAGGGCAATAACGAGCGTTCGTAATGGGTTTTCAACCCAAGGAAAACGGGCGTCAATCAACTTTGCCATTCTGCTGTTAAAAGTGGCGAAGAGCGTGAATGCCAAACCATTAAGTATAAATAATTTTATTAATTTGATAGAATCTGGACGCGCCCCGAAACCCAAAGTAAGTGTGACTAAAGCGCCACCGCCGAGGAAAAAATACGCTAATATTGACTGTACATTCTTATTAATTTTTATTTCCATAAATTTCGTTTGAAAAGGACCCCTCAGTATTGAGGTTCCAAAATTAGTTTTTTTGATTAAAATAACGCATTTTCGGGAAACAACTACATTTTTTAAGCATCATTTATTACGTAGGGTTTTAAATTATTTACCATTAAAAAGCCATTTTGGAACAGTTTCAACTGCTTTGATGCACAAAATTACGCTTTATACTGAGGGGTCCTTTGGAAAGCAAACTGAGGTGCATAATCGGCGGTGCGAAGTGCAGAAATGTGCTACTGAAATGTCAAAAACAATGATTTTTTTCGTTTTTCTATTCAAAAAATTACCTTCGCCGCACATTGTATCACAGACTTCAGTCCGTGAACTTTCAAAAACTCACGGACTAATTGTTCGCGACACAATTTATTATTAAAAATATTTAGAAAATGAAAACCATACAAGGACCGGCCATTTTTTTGGCGCAATTCATGGGCGACACGGCGCCTTTTAACTCACTGGAAGGTGTTTGCCGTTGGGCAGCGTCACTTGGTTACATCGGCGTGCAGATTCCAACTTGGGATGGGCGGTTGATTGACCTCGAAAAAGCCGCAAAATCTAAGACTTATTGCAACGAATTGAAAGCAAAAGTGGAAAGTTACGGCGTTCGGATTACGGAACTTTCGACGCATTTACAAGGGCAACTTGTCGCCGTAAATCCCGCTTATGACCAACAATTCGACGGTTTTGCGCCCGATGCGGTCAAAAATAACCCAAAAGCGCGTCAAGAATGGGCGGTTCAGCAGCTACTTTGGGCGGCAAAAGCGAGCGAAAATCTCGGTTTGACGGCTCACGTTACGTTTAGTGGCGCTTTAATGTGGCAAACAATGTACCCTTGGCCACAACGTCCGCAAGGTTTGGTGGACACGTGTTTTACGGAATTGGCGCGACGTTGGCTGCCAATTTTGAACGAATTTGACCGTTGTGGCGTTGATTTATGCTACGAAATTCACCCTGGCGAAGATTTGCACGACGGCATTACGTTTGAAATGTTCTTGGAAAAAACGAAAAATCACGCGCGGGCGAACATTTTATACGACCCAAGTCATTTTGTTTTGCAGCAATTGGATTACATCGAATACATTGATTTTTATCACGAACGCATCAAAATGTTCCACGTTAAAGACGCCGAATTTCGCCCGTCGGGTCGGGTCGGGGTTTACGGCGGCTACCAAGATTGGAACAATCGGGCGGGTCGTTTCCGTTCTTTGGGCGACGGACAGGTGGATTTTAAACAGATTTTTTCGAAATTATCGCGTTTTGGCTACGATGGTTGGGCGGTTTTGGAGTGGGAATGTTGCATCAAGAGTCCCGAACAAGGCGCGATAGAAGGCGCACCGTTCATCAAAAGCCACATCATCGAAGTGACCGAAAAAGCGTTCGACGATTTCGCGGGTGGCGCGGCAGATGAGGCGTTGAATCGGCGCATTTTAGGCTTTTAAAAGGCGTTTTGTCCACGGATTTACGCAGATTGCCACGGATTTTTTTTTATGAAATTCAAAAATAGGACCCCTCAGTATAAACCCGTTTTTTGCGCTTTTTTGCGCTTAATTTTGGATTTCTAACGCCAACTAAACGTGAAAACGGAACTAATTAGGTAGAATTGGGGTTTAATAAATTCGGTTTAAATCGATGCTTTTGTTTTGAGTAACGATTTAATTTTCCCGTAAAATCATACAAAATTTTAAAAGCAATTTGATATTAATTAATATCGTAAATAACTGATAATCATTTATTTAGCTTGTTTTTAATTCTTAATTTTTAATTTTTAATTCAAAATATGGATTCATTTATTCAAACAATTTCCGACTATTTCGCCCACATCCCGCAGGATTGGCAATGGCTGTTGGACAATCCCGAAAAAAGTCTGAGTGTTATTTTCAGTTTGGTCATTTTGGAAAGCCTTTTATCGGTGGACAATGCGGCAGTTTTGGCGACAATGGTGATGGATTTGCCGAAAGAACAACGCGGTAAAGCCTTAAAATATGGCATCATCGGGGCGTA
>JAYUKJ010000102.1:0-1695 GCA_043764555.1 Saprospiraceae bacterium | reverse complement strand
CAAAATCGATATTAACAAGCATTTTACTATCAGCATCTGATTCGACGCCGATTTGAGCCTGAAACTGCGCTTTTTGCTTATTGACAGTCCCTTGTTTTAAAAAAACGTCGCTAATTTTGACACCTGACCAAGAGAAAATCTCGGCGTCTTGAATGCCACAGGTGACGAATCTTGGACCCCAATCCCAACCATAATGGAATTGCGCCTTGCGGCTAAACATCCGTGTCCCATCGGGAAAATCGGCGTAACTGTTGTCGGAAGCGGATTTTTCTTTGGTAATTGGCGACGTGAAATAGATTTTCAGCACGTTGCCTTTAGGCTTCAAGTAGCTGCGAATGTCGGCTTTCCAAGTCCGAAACATATTGTCGGCGTTGAACAATAAAGCGTCGTTGAGATAGACTTCGGCATAGGTATCGAGACCCCTCAGTATCAGCTCGGTGTGTTTAGCCACGAGCATTTCTGTGGAAGCATCGAACGATTTTTCAAAAATCCAATCTTTTTTTTCAAGCCATTGCAAGCGACTTTCGTTTGTCCGATAGAAAGGGTCTTCAATCACACCGTTGTCGAGAAGGGCATTGAGAACCGTATTTGGCAGTTTTGTGGTGTAACCTTCGCTCGAAATTGCCTGTCCCAAATCGCCCGCATCTTTAGATACAAGGGCAACCGACGGCTGAAAATGCCAACCTTCATTCAAAGAAAAGTGCGCATCATCTTGTTGAGCGAAAAGTCCTGTCGTTGTTAACATAAGCAGGAATGTAGCTTTTTTAAGTAGGTGTTCGAGCATAGTTTGTAAGTCTTTTTCCTGTTTTTGGGTGTAACATTTTATTTTGAAAACCAATAATATGAACAACCGTGTACCAAAGATTTGTTGAAAATGAACTAAAATTTGGGTAAAATAAAGAATAACTATTTGAATAAAAAAATCATAACCGATATTAAACCAATATTCTGATACTAAGAGATTCAGGGTATTATTCACATAAGTATTATGATAATACCTTAAAATGCTTAAAAATGCTTATGTGCTGATTATTGTCCGATTCGTTTGCCATTAAAAAACTCCACGATGCGCGCTTTTCCGTACTGCGTTTGCACTTTTTCAAGAAAACGCTCGGTTTCAGACCAGTTCAAAAATGTACCCACCATGTAAGAATTTTGTCCATTTTTGAGCTTTTCAACCGCAATTTCTGATAAAATCGTTCCAGCAATGTGCTGTATTTCGTCCGATTCAACGCTTAAAGGAGCAGACGACGTAAATACTTCTACTTTATAGCCAGAAAAAGTTGCTTCGATGGTTGATAAATCGGCTTTCACTTTTTCCATTTTGGGTTTTACTGCAACGGCAACCGTGGGCGCTGGCGTCGTTTTAACAGAAGCCGTCGGCGGGACGTCGGACGCAGGTGGCGTTTCTTTCAACATCACCGCATTGCCTGCTTCAAGCTGTTGCATGGTTGCGCTGGCGTTCTGTTGGGTAGAAGTTGTTGGATTTGATGGTATGGGTGCTTCTCCACTTTCCAATTGCTTTATCGTCATTGCGGGCGGTTTTGAGCGATTAGGCGTGGTCGGTGTAACCTTTGTTTTAGGCTCGCCTTGTGGTGCATTAGGAGAAATTTTCGCGCTTTCAGCGTTTGTTTTTGACATTGATGCGTCAAAGTCCTCCGATTTTGTCGATTTTATATTAGATACTGAGGGGTC
>JAYUKJ010000101.1:0-1696 GCA_043764555.1 Saprospiraceae bacterium | reverse complement strand
TTCACGGCGCTTTTGGGCAAACGAACTACGCCGCAGCAAAGGCGGGACTGATTGCGATGTGCCGAACTTGGGCAAAAGAATTGGGTTCCAAAGGCATTACTGCGAACGCCGTTGCGCCTGGATTTATCTTGACAGATATGACGGACGCGATTCCTGCGGACATTCGCGACGCTCAAATTCGGGCAATTCCTGCGCGTCGGGCGGGTATTCCCGAAGATATTGCCTACACGTATTTGTTTTTAGCATCAGATGAAGCATCGTATGTCAATGGGCAAGTGATTGGGGTGAATGGGGGCGTGGCGTTGTGAGTTCAAATTTCAAGGATTCCAGATTCCAAATTTCAGATTTCAAAGATTCCAGATTCCGACTGGCTTTAACGTCGTCGATGTTGGAACCTCAACGGTTTTTCTACTGACGAAATCATCTGTAATATTCAAGTAAATTACAGTATTATGAAGTATTTTACAGTATTATGATTGAATATTACAGAATAATACATTAGTTTACTTGAATATTACAGTATTTTTTTGCACACAAAGTTTTTATAAATAAGTCGATTTAAGACCTAATTAATGGAAAATTCAAACAATTTGACGCCGTTTGAAGGCGAAAAAATCCGCAAACTGTGGTACAACAATGAATGGTACTTTTCAGTGATAGATGTGATTGAGGTGTTGACCGACAGTCCGAAGCCTAAAACTTATTGGGCAATGATGAAAAAACGGGAAACGCAACCGTTCACAAATTGTGAACCTTTGAAATTAACGGCATCAGACGGACGGCAACGGTTAACGGATTGCGCCAATACTGAGGGGGTGTTTCGCATTTTGATGTCCGTGCCGTCACCTAAAGCCGAGCCGTTCAAATTGTGGTTGGCAGCGCTCGGCAAACAGGCGATTGCGGAAGCGGAAGACCCCGAATTGTTGACGGAGCGCCAAGTTGCGTTGTACAAAGCCAAAGGTTACACCGATGAATGGATAAAACGGCGCGTTCAAAGCATCGAAACGCGCAAAGAATTGACTGATGAATGGAAAAATCGGGGCGTCCAAGAGGGTCAAGAATACAGCATTTTGACCGCCACAATTGCCAAGGGAACCTTCGGATTGACGCCGACGGAACATAAAGATTTGAAAGGTTTAGACCGCCAAAACCTCCGCGACCACATGACGCCTTTAGAGTTGATTTTTACCGCTTTGAGTGAGGAATTGACGAAGCAAAAAGCCGTAGAATTGGACGCGCAAGGTTTTGACGAAAACCATCAAGCTGCGCAAATAGGCGGACAATTGACGGGAAAATTGATTGAAAAAGTAGAAAAAGACGGTTTTAAAGTCGTGTCGAGTGATAATTTTCGGGACTTAAAAGCGGGAGATAAAGCGGATGAATTGCCAAGCGAAAAGTGACAAAAATGTTGCTCAATTGGACTGCGTAATTTCCTTTGCGAATGTTTAAAAAGCATAGAGGTTTAATAAAAAAATGTCGTTGAGGTTGCAACCTCAACGACGTTTTTTATTGCAGTTTAACATAAAAAATAGTTTAATTTATGTACTGCAACTGTATTTGCGAATGAATTCGCAAATACAGTTACGGACGGCTGTGATTTTTTTACCTTTAATAATTCCATTTATGTTCTTATTGAATTCCAAATTTCAGATTCCAAATTCCAAAAAGCCAACTTGGAATTTGGAATAAAATAATT
>JAYUKJ010000100.1:0-1696 GCA_043764555.1 Saprospiraceae bacterium | reverse complement strand
AGCGATGACGTAGGCCAAACCCGCGCGTAAATCGGGGATTTCCAAGGGGGTTTCGATGGCCGTTAAAGGTGTTGCGCCCGAAATAATCGCCGAATGTTCATGCCCTTTCCCTTCAAAACGGCAGGGCAACGACCCCAAACAATGTGTGGTCAATTGCACCGACGCACCGAGTTTGTTCAAGGCTTTAAGATAGCCAAAACGGTTTTCATAAACCGTTTCATGAATCACCGAAACGCCTTCGGCTTGGGTCAAAAAGACGGCAAAGGGTTGTTGCCAATCGGTCGAAAAGCCGGGCCAGACGTCGGTTTCAAGATGAATGGCGGTCGGTTTTTTGGCGCGGAAAAAGCGAATAGAATCGTAGTCCAAGAGTTCAAATCCGCCGCCCGCTTGGCGGAAACTTGACAGAAAATTACCAAGCGTTTCGGGGCGAATGTCATGCACCGTAATTGAGCCATCGACGGCTGCCGCCAAACTCGCCCAAGATGCCGTTTCCATGCGGTCGCCGAGGCAATTCATCGTGCAACCCGTCAATTTATCGACGCCTTCGATGCGAAATTCTCGACCAGAATCCGTGAAAATTATAGCGCCCATGGCGCGCAACATCGTGACAATTTCCATGATTTCAGGTTCAATTGCCACGTTTTTGATGACCGAAGTGCCTTCTGCGCACGCCGCCAAGAACAAACACGTTTCGGTGGCACCGACGGACGGAAATTTCAGATTGAAGTGCGTGCCTTGCAATCGCTGCGTTTTTTGCGCGATATACCCCTCAGTACCTTCGATGATTTTAGCGCCAAAATCTTGAATCGCATCCAAGTGAAAATCGACGCCGCGCGCGCCAATGATGCAGCCGCCGAGCATCGGAACGCTCACTTCGTCGAACTTGTGCAACAGCGCGCCGAGCATCAGAATCGGCATCCGATTCGCGCCCGAATGTGGTTGCCGAACGTGCGCATCCGACGCCGTAGTTGGGTCAATCACCATCCGTTTTTCGGCTTTGTCCCACGTAATCGTCACGCCAAGTGACCGCAACATATCGGCCGTAATTTCAACGTCACCAATCGGCGGCACGTTCGTTAAAGTCGTGGCCGACGAGCCGAGTAACGCGGCAATCATGGCTTTTGTCGTAAAGTTTTTGGCACCGAAACAGGTTATTTCACCCGACAGATGTTGACCGCCTTGAATGCGGTAAGCTGGATTTTTCATATCTTGATTTTTCTAAAAAATGATTGTTTGACAAGCCGCAAAAGTAGTTTTTTGCGCTGAAATACTGAGGGGTCCTATTTTTTAAATTAAATAAAAAAAATGGATAATTAAATGCGGTGTAAGTGCGTTGTTTCTCGTAGTTTTAGACGCCTAAATTAGACCGCGCATCCCGTTACTTTTTCCTCTTTTTTCTTCAAATTTTCAATTATTGTTCGACCATGCTCGACAACCAATTTCCGCCAATTAATTGGCCAAAAGTCCTCAAAGTTGCCCAATGGACGGGTATTTTGACGCTGATTCTCTACGTCGGCTTGGAATCTTCCGCCGCCATTGACGCCGACGGTGACCGCGTGACAGCGTACCACAAAATGAGTGGTATTATTCACGACTTTGCCGTTTTTATCATTGATTTCGCGCGTCCATTTGTCGAAATCATTTTGTTGTTTCTGATTGTCGATTGGGCGATGAAACGTTTCAATGTGCAGTTGCA
>JAYUKJ010000099.1:0-20974 GCA_043764555.1 Saprospiraceae bacterium | reverse complement strand
AATCGTTGAAATCGAACTTATTTTTCTTCATTTTGGCTTCCAAACGCTTCGCTTCGACTTCATCGAATTGCGCTTGCGCCCGTTCCACGAGACTCACAATGTCGCCCATTCCGAGAATCCGCTGCGCCATACGGTCGGGGTAAAACTCGTCGAGGGCTTCCATTTTTTCGCCTTCGGAAGCAAATTTAATCGGCTTCCCGACCGTGTATTTGATGGACAAAGCCGCACCGCCGCGCGTGTCGCCGTCGAGTTTTGTCAACACAACGCCGTCAAAATTCAAGCGGTCGTTGAAGGCTTTTGCCGTGTTTACGGCGTCTTGTCCCGTCATCGAATCGACCACAAAAAGCGTCTCGTTTGGACTCACCGCGTCGCGCACTTTCGTGATTTCCATCATCATTTCCTCATCGACTGCCAAACGTCCAGCGGTGTCGATAATAACGACGTCGCAATTCTGTTTTTTGGCTTCAACAATTGCGTTTAAAGCAATCGAAACGGGATTTTTATTCTCTAAATCACTGTAAATCGGCACTTTAACTTGCTCCGCCAAAACGGTCAACTGCGTAATCGCGGCGGGGCGATAGACGTCGCACGCTACGACCATCGGACGTTTGCCCTTTTTCGTTTTGAGCCACAAAGCCAATTTACCCGTAAACGTCGTTTTACCCGAGCCTTGCAAACCCGCAATCAAAATCACGGTCGGTTTGCCGCTCAAATTGATGCCCGAAATCTGTCCGCCCATCAACTCGGTCAACTCGTCCATGACGATTTTAACCATCAATTCGCCTGGCCGCACGTTCTTCAACACATTGTCGGAACCCAAAGCGCGGTCTTTGATTTTATCCGTGAATTCTTTCGCAATTTTATAGTTTACATCCGCCTCCACCAAGGCGCGGCGAATGTCTTTAATTGCCTGCGCAATATTGAGTTCGGTGAGTTTATTGTCACCTTTTAGGATTTTAAAGGCGGAATCAAGGCGGTCGTTTAGACTTTCAAACATGGCTTGTTATTTTTTAATTATCTGATTATCAGCTATTTATGATTTTTTATTTAAAAAAGAATCGCAAAGATAAAAAAGTAGGCGACATATTGTTTTAAGAAGTTGGTAAGAAAATAAATTCCGTAATTTACACAATTGGTTGGCATTCGGACTCAATATTTCTCCGCGTTAGGACAACTTTTTATTCATGCAAACACTCGTTTCAACGTCCGTATATTGTCCATAATTTGGGATGATTTGATAGCCGTTTTTGACGTACAAAGCGACGACATTGTCACCCGATTTCAACGTTTCTAAAATCGTTTCCGAGTAGCCCAATTGCGTTGCCCAACGTTCCAAATTCCTCAAAATACTTGACGCAATGCCTTGTCCACGAAAGGCGGGTAAAATGTACATTCGCTTGATTTCCATGGTGTTATGTACGTATTTTTTGATGGCACCGCAACCAATCGGCGTGCCGTTGTCGTAAGCTATAACCACATTTTTTATGGTATCTAATTGGTTGTACTGCGCGTAAAAAGCGTCTTTTTCGCCATTTAATTCCTTAAAATGCGCGTCTAATTGGGCAACCAATAAGTGAAAATCAGGGTTGTTTGAATCTGTTTTTATGATGTAATAAGTCATAAATAGCGGTCTATTTTTTTACTAAAATTGAATTTAAAAATCTTAAAAATGGGTGTTTTTAGTGTCTTATACTGAGGGGTCCTAAAAATCAGAAAACAATGCGTCTAATTTCTTTTGGCTTCACAATTCTAACGTTTTGAAAGGTTTTGAAATCCTTCACATTTTCGGTAACAATGTACTGACACCGCATTTTTTGACTTACCACAAATTGAAATGTGTCTTCAATATCCAAATCGCTAAAATCATCAAGTGCCGCTTGAATGTCCTTTTCGGTGAAGTTAATGATGGTGTGTTTTGTCAAAATATATTGAATTTCTTGGCGGATGATTTCTTGCGACATACGCGCTCTTTCGAGTGTTGAAATAACTTGAACAATGGAGAAACTGGCGACAAAAGTCTCGCGGCGCGCAATGCGCAATAGATAGTCAAGTGCCGTATTTGAAGGCTTACTATTCGGCCGATTAAATTGCCGAAACAGAATATCATTGATTAAAACATTCGTATCAATGAAAATGTGATAAGGGAGGCTTTTCATAGTCGTCTATTTTTATAAATTATTGAAAATCAATAAATTATTTATGCTTTTTTTGCATAATAAAATAAATTCTGAAACGGTTTTTGCTCCGTTTCTGTCAATAAATCTTCAAAATTTTGAGAGACCCAACGCGCCACAAACTCCTGCATTAAATCGCTTTTTGAGATATGCGCTTTGTGCAACATCAAGCCTAAAAGCTCATTAACTTGCGCGTCAAGTTCGATTTGAACTTTAACTTTTGAGGTTTTCAATTGATCATTTTTTTCTTTTTGAGCGACCATTTTTACTACATTTAAAGTGAATTATTAAGGCAAAATTAGCGTTTTTATTCTAATTAGAAAACCTATTTTTAATAGCCATATTTATCTTTCCACTGCTGTTTCAATTGCTCCCGAATGCGCGTTTCAGCCGCGTTTGTTGCGGGGTCATAAAATTGGGTGCCTTCAATTTCTTTGGGCAAAAAGTCCGATTCTACGAAATTTCCTGCGTAATTGTGGGCATATTGGTAGCCTTTTCCGTAGTTTAATTCCTTCATCAGTTTAGTCGGCGCATTTCGGAGATGCAACGGGACGGATAAATTGCCCGTTTCTTTCACCTTCGCCAAAGCGTTTTCAATGGCTACGTATGTTGAATTACTTTTAGGCGAAGTTGCCAAATAAACCACGCATTGACTCAAAATAATCCGCGATTCGGGCATCCCAACTTGATGCACGGCTTGGAAAGTGGTCGTTGCCAAAAGCAAGGCATTTGGGTTGGCCAAACCAATGTCTTCGGACGCCAAAATGACCATTCGACGGGCAATAAAAAGGGGGTCTTCGCCGCCTTCCAACATCCGCGCCAAGTAGTAAACCGCCGCATTTGGGTCGCTGCCGCGCATCGATTTGATGAAAGCCGAAATGATGTCATAATGTTGCTCGCCCGACTTGTCATAACGCGCCATATTTTGTTGAATAATCGTCGTAACCAGTTCATTATCAATCAAATAAGACCCCTCAGTATCATCGTCTTTTCCGCTCGATTTTCCCTCATTTTTATCCCTTACATCCGATTTATTCGGTGCAAATTCGGACAATAATTCCAAGATATTGAGCAATTTCCGCGCGTCGCCGCCGCTCAATTGCAGCATCGCTTCGTATTCTTTTATTTTAATATTTTTAGTCTTCAGAATCTCATCTTTTTCCAAAGCCGTATTCACCAAATTAATCAAATCCTCGGCTTCCAAAGACTGTAAAACATAGACTTGACAGCGCGACAGAAGGGCCGAAATGACTTCAAAAGACGGATTTTCGGTCGTTGCCCCAATCAAAGTCACGATGCCTTTTTCGACCGCCCCGAGGAGTGAATCTTGCTGCGATTTGGAGAAACGGTGAATTTCGTCGATGAATAAAATCGGTTGCGGCGTATTGAAAAACTGTTGCCGACGGGCGTCTTCAATCGTTTCTCGAATGTCTTTCACGCCCGAATTGATGGCCGACAGGCTGTAAAATTTACGGTTCAAACCCGCCGCAATGATGCCCGCGAGCGTCGTTTTGCCAACGCCTGGCGGTCCCCACAAAATCATCGAAGGAATCCGTCCCGCCTCAACGGCACGGCGTAAAATGGCATTTTCGCCCACTAAATGGCGTTGCCCGATGTATTCTGCGAGGTTTTTAGGCCGCATTCTTTCGGCGAGTGGCTGCATGAGGAAATAATAAGTGAAGAATGATAAGTTATAAGTGAAAAATGATGAGTGAAAAAACGTCGGTGAGGTTGCAACCTCGCCGACGTCAAAAGCCCTAAAAAAAACTCAATGATACTGAGGGGTCTTATTTTAGAAATCTTTTCCGTAATTTTCGTAACCAATGCGTCCCAAATGCTCATATTTTCGGGTGACTTCGTTCGCCAGTTCTTGCTTGTAGGCAACGACTTTGTCTTGCATAATTTTGTCCGAAGCGCCCAAGATTTGAGCTGCCAAAACGGCCGCATTTTTTGCACCATTCAAGGCAACTGTCGCCACGGGAACGCCGTTTGGCATCTGCAAAATGGACAAAATGGAATCCCAACCGTCAATCGAATTTGAGGCTTTAATCGGCACGCCAATGATGGGCAACGGACTTAAAGCCGCCACCATACCCGGCAAATGCGCCGCGCCGCCTGCGCCCGCAATGACAACTTTCACGCCGCGCGTGTGCGCTTCTTTGGCAAAAGCGAAAAGGCGGTCGGGCGTCCGATGCGCCGAAACGAAGGTGATTTCAAACGAAATACCGAAACCATCGAGCGTTTCGGCCGCTTGTTTCATGATGGGCAAATCGGAATCCGAACCCATAATAATGCTTACCTGAGGAACTTTCATCGTTGAATGTATTGTCGAAAGACAGTTTTATAAATTATTGAAAATCAAGTTTTTAAACATAAAAGCCCAATTCAAAGTAGAAATGGGCTTTTATACTGAGGGGTCTTTTTTAGATGCATCTCGCCCTGAAAATTACTATCAAACGGCTTCTAAAAGCATCGGTTCAGCCGCCGCTTCAATCGCCTCTTTAGACCACTCCGCCATAATATACTCGACCAATTCTAATATCATTGGCGCCGTTAATTTTTTATTGACATCGCTCATCACAAAGGCAACAACTTCCACGAGCGCCCAATCGGGATGCGTTGTTTTAAGTTCTTTTATTTGCCTTGATACAGAGCGCTTTAAAATGGATATAAATTTCTTTGATAAGGGCAAAATCTTAAAAATTCCGTTTGGCACCATCGTGTGTTCGATACCGAACAATGGACTATTTTGATTACTCATATTGATGCGTTTTAAATTTTTACAAAAACTATTTTTTCGTCAAAAGAAAGCCTTCATATATTGTATGTGCTTCATATTTCTCTTGTTTGTCTTCCGTTAGAAATATGCCCTCAATTGTATAAAACTCTTCAATAGCTACCTGCTTTTCTTGAAAAACACGATTATAAAGCAATTTTCTTTTTCTATCAACTGGCTCAATGTAGATTTTCCTTTCGGGATAGGCGGCTGAGAATACCAAACCCGTTGCAAAAATAGTTTGAATGACGCGCCGCATATCCTGATTATTGGAAATTACAGTATCGTCAAAATCGCTTTCATCAGCATTTGCGTCGCCAAACGCTAAATTCCAACGGTCATCCTCCACGTATTCATAGACCACTAATTTCACAATATCGTTTTCAGCACCCTTGCTGATAAAACGATATTG
Organism: Saprospiraceae bacterium; assembly: GCA_043764555.1. Taxonomy (GTDB): domain Bacteria; phylum Bacteroidota; class Bacteroidia; order Chitinophagales; family Saprospiraceae; genus JAAFJT01. The sequence continues at coordinate 15,612 of JAYUKJ010000099.1, read as the reverse complement.
TAACTTATCCTCGCTGTATTCAATCGGACATGCTTGTAGTCTGCCCATAATATGTTGTGTTGTTTTTTGAATGCCAATTGAAATATAGGGCAATAATAAGCACAAAAAACCAATTGCCAAGCACAAAAAGCCTTTTATACTGAGGGGTCCTATTTTTCATTTCGACAAAATAATGGTGATTACTGCGGTGAATTAAACGGCTTTTTAAGAGATGTAAAAAAAAATGAAAGTTATCACTTCCGAATGATACAACATTGTTAGAAAAGTTTATTTTTGTTGCTCAATCTACTCTTTCAACGAAACGACAATGAAATCAACCCACTTACTCAGAAAAAACAAACCACGCGACCTAAGGAAAATGCTTATTTTCTTTTTACTTTTTTATTTACCACCGCTCATTGATGCGCAGCCGACTCTTCTAACAACTAAAATCAACGGAAAAACCCGACAAATCGACAACCACGCGCTCACGTTAAAAGCCTTAGAAGACGATGTGATTTTTGAATTTCAAGCCACGCCAAACGACACTTTTGCTTTTCTTTTAGACAATTTCGATGCGCAACCCGTCAAAACACGCTTTCCGACAATTCGCTATACGCATTTGCAAGGCGGCAATTACACACTCAACTATTGGATAGAAAAAAATTACGAGCGGTCTTCCGTCGGGCAGATTAAGCTGCACGTTGAAGAATCTTTGGCCGAAATGTGGTGGTTTTATCCGACCGTTGTGGCGTGTGTATTGGTGCTGTTCGGCGTCATATTTTACTTTTGGTCAATCTATGATTTACGTCAAAAATTCAAACTCGAAACGATTCGCACGCGCATTGCGAGCGATTTGCACGACGAAATAGGCAGCGATTTGGGCAGCATCGTCTTGTCAATTGGTACGGCGCAACGTAAATTCGGTAAAAACGAACCTGAATTGACGGCAAAATTGGAAGAAATCAAAGAAACCATGCGCAGTAGCGCCGCTAATCTCCGCGATACAGTTTGGATTATTCAACCCAACAATGATTCATTGCCGCAGTTGTTGGAAAAAATTCGGACGTTTTCCACGCGGCTGTTGTCGGCGGCAAACGTAACGTTAAGTTTTGAAAATACGATGACGCCCGACGCCGCTTTTCCGATTTCGATGGAACAACGCCGCTGCGTGTATTTGATGTTGCGCGAAGCCGTGCATAACATCGCCAAACACGCCAAAGCGACGCACACACGTATATATGTAGCGCGCGAAAAAGACGGGATTCGGATTGTGGTGTCGGACGACGGCGTTGGGTTCGACCCCTCAGTAAAAACGGGTGACGGCAATGGTTTGGGCAATTTCAAAGTGCGGTCGGCGCAATGTTTCATCGATTTTGAGTTGACAAGCATCCCCTCAGTAGGAACGACAATTTCGATGCTGATTCCTGAATTGTGAAATGGAATCTGGAATCTGGAATTTGGAATTTGGAATCCTTGGAATCTGGAATCTTTGGAATCTGGAATCTTTGAAATAAAAAAAATATGACAATTCTTCTTCTCGGCAGCGGCGGACGCGAACACGCTTTGGCGTGGAAAATCAACAAAGCGCGCGGCAACAAAAAACTGTTCATCGCGCCTGGCAACGCTGGAACGTCCGAATTTGGCACCAACGTTTCTTTACAAGTTAATGATTTTCAAGGCATTAAGGATTTTGTTTTAACTAATAAAGTCGAAATGGTCATTGTTGGACCAGAAGAGCCATTGGTACATGGCATTTGGGATTTCTTCAAAAACGACGCGGCTTTGACGCATATACCCGTCATTGGCCCGTCGAAACACGGTGCGCAATTGGAAGGCTCAAAGGCGTTTGCAAAGAAATTTATGGCGCGGCACAACATTCCGACGGCAAAATATCGCGAAATTACGGCGCATACTGAGGGGTCCGATTTTTTGAAAACCTTAGCACCACCTTACGTTTTGAAAGCCGATGGTTTGGCGGCGGGCAAGGGCGTTTTGATTCTAAACGACTTTGAAGAAGCGTCGAATGAGTTGAAAACAATGCTCGACGGCAAGTTTGGCGCAGCGAGTCAAACGGTCGTGATTGAAGAATTTTTGACGGGCATCGAGTTCTCCGTTTTCGTTTTGACGGACGGTAAAACCTACAAAATCCTGCCCGTTGCGAAGGATTATAAGCGCATTGGCGAAGGCGATACGGGACTGAATACGGGCGGCATGGGCGCCGTTTCGCCCGTCCCGTTTGTCGATAAAAAAATGATGCAAAAAGTTAAAGAACGCATTATCAAGCCTACGATTGCGGGAATTGCTTCGGAAAACATTGATTATCAAGGTATTGTGTTCATCGGACTCATCAGCGTTGGCGGCGACCCTTTCGTGATTGAATACAATTGTCGGCTCGGCGACCCCGAAACGGAGGTCATTATTCCACGCTTGAACAACGATATTTTGGACGTTTTGAAACGCTTGGTTTCGGGAAAATTGGACACCGTTCGGATTCAACAAAACAAAAATTTTGCCGCCACAATCGTCTTAACGGCGGGCGGTTATCCCGAAGATTACCGAAAAGGCGACGTCATTACGATGGATAATTTAGCGAAAAGTGAAAACAATAGCCTTATTTTTCACGGTGGAACCGAAAATACTGAGGGGTGCCTAAAAACGAACGGCGGGCGCGTTTTAGCCATTACTTCTTTTGGTGAAACGCTTGAAAAAGCGGTTGATGCATCGACCAAAACAGCGGGTAATATTCACTTTGAGGGACGGTATTTTAGACGGGATATTGGTTTGGATTTATTGAAAAAATAGTAGTGATTTAACTACACGATTTTTAGCTACGGATTTACAGATTTTACGGATTTACGGATTGCAACGACTTCATTCTAATCCGTCAATTCGTAAAATCCGTCAATCCGTAGCTAAAAACAATCGTGACAAAAAACAATCAATGCGCAACTAAAACGTCTGACAATTATCAGAAAAGGGACCCCTCAGTATAAAACGTGTTTTTCATTAAAAAAACGCCATTTTTACTTGAAATGCCTATTTTAAATTTGAAATTAAACGTTTGAAATCTTTACAGAAAAATGCTTGAAGTAAAAAATCTCACGAAAACCTACCGCAGTGGCGGCAAAGAATTGACCGTTTTGCACGAAGTCAATTTCAAAATTGCGGCGGGTGAATCTTTTGCAATTGTTGGACCTTCGGGCAGCGGCAAAACGACGCTTTTGGGCTTGTGTGCGGGACTCGACCGCGCGTCTTCGGGTTCAGTTTTATTGAATGGTGTGGCGCTTGACAATTTGTCGGAAGATGAGCGGGCAGCCGTTCGGAACCAGTATGTCGGATTTGTTTTTCAAAATTTCCAACTCATCCCAACGCTTACGGCGCTTGAAAATGTGATGATTCCATTAGAATTACGCGGTGAATCAGGTGCTGAAAAACGGGCATTTGAGCTACTCGAAAAAGTGGGTTTACGCGACCGTCACGACCATTATCCCGCTCAATTGAGCGGTGGCGAACAACAACGCATTGCCATCGCGCGCGCCTTTTCCAATCGTCCAAAAATTCTTTTTGCCGACGAACCAACGGGCAATTTGGACGCCGACACGAAAGAAACCATCGAAAATCTTTTGTTTGAACTCAATCGAGAAGCGGGAACAACGCTCGTCGTCGTCACCCACGACTTAGAATTGGCGGGTAAAACGAACCATATTTTGAAGCTAAAAGGGGGTCGGGCAGTTGAGAATTAATCAGTCATTTTAATTAAAAATAGCATTTATAAAAAACGCGCTTGCAATGACTTAAGTCGTTACAATCGCGTTTTTAGTGCTTTATACTGAGGGGTCCCTAAAATGCTTCAATTAGCGCCGCGCCACTATCTATGACTAAAAAATCAGTGACCAAACGGCAAATTTTACCATACTCGTCATAGCCAATATAACTCGGATATGTGCCATCGCCGTAGCCACTCGGAAACACTGCCATATTCGTATCTTCCATTGCCCAAATGATGGAACCGCACGCTTTTTCATCGCGTTCCGCCATTTCATCTTCGATTTCTTCCCAATAATTTTCGTTCTTTTTAACGTGTGTTTTGTAATCTTTTTGAGCCGAAATATCCATAAATCCGCCCGTTCCTGAGCTTACAGGATAGCCAAAATCGTCGTTATCCACATATTTTTCAATATTTTCGCCTTCTCTAACCGCCAATTCCCAACGCACGGGTATTTCGTTAGAAAATCGAATCCGCGCAAAGCCGACGTATTCTTCCGCGCTTTCATCAATGCACGCTATGGAGACTTCGCAGAGGTATTTGCCCTTCGGAAAATCGGCTTTTATGGGCTTGATGCTCACATCGTCGTAGCCGTCGAACGGGTCGCAAGCGATGATGCGTCCTTGTTTGATTTTAAGTCTGCCCAAGTTTTTGACCGTAAAAACGAGTGTGCTGAGTTCGGTTGTCGCCGCGTCGTTTTCCTCAGTTTGGAAATCGTATTCTTGCGACACCTTAAAATTGGGTTCAAAAGCGCGCTCTAAATAATTAGGAATAACCATAATGTGTACTGATTTTGGTTGCTGATTTAGTCTGTTTTGTTGTGATCAAAAATACGTTTTATTTTTTACACCGTAAATATAGAAAGAGACCCCTCAGTATATCCACATTTTTGAGCAATTTTTATCGTAAAATTGTGTATTTTTGCGTTATTAATTGATTATTTAAATATAAATAACATGGGTTATAGCAAATATAAGAAGCTCAGGACGGTCGTCAAAAAATTTAATCTTGACGCCCAAAATACCGCATTGTTCGAGACTATTACGCCTTGCGCGCCGAGTAGTTGGCTTTTGGACACACTAAAAAAATCAAAATTAATGCCGCTAAACAATGAAAAAACCAAAGCTGAACGCATTATTTCCCCCATTCTATTAGAAATAGCCGAGTTTTATCAGGATAAAGTGACGCTTTTTTCAGGTGAAGAATTGGATGTCAATGCCGAAGCCGATTTGTCGGGGGCGTGTGATTTTTTCTTCGTTTTGCATCCTTATATGCCTTATATAGAGTCACCAATTATTTCGCTTGTTGAATCTAAAAACGAAGATATGGAATATGGCAGAGCGCAATGTGCCGCCCAAATATACGGCGCAAAACTCTACAATGAAGCGGAAGGTAAAGACATCCCCGTTTTGTACGGTTGTGCGACGGACGGCGTTGAATGGCAATTTATGCGCTTTGAAAATGACACATTTTACATTGACAACAAAATTTATACAAATCTTGATGAAATCTTAGGCGTTTGGCACACGATTCTTCAATTTTATTTGATTAAAGAATAATTAACCTTGCACATAAACGACCGCTTTTTCCTCAAAATAAGGCTCGTTGAACATTTTAGAAATTGGGCGAATTTCAGAGTAAAATCCCTTGCCCATTGCCTGAATTTCTTCTCGGATATTCCCACCTTTTAGCGCCAAAATACCGTTTGGCAGCGCGTGTTGGTGCTTTTTTGCAATCAATTTTTGTGACCAACGGTACAATTGGTCAAATTGAGCAACGGCGCGGGTGACGACAAAATCGAAACGCTCGGTCTTCAATTCTTCGGCGCGAATGTGCCGTGCATCCACGTTTTTTAAGCCCAAAGCTGCCGCAACTTCCGTGACAACTCGAATTTTTTTTGCCGTTGAATCCACCAACGTGAATGATACTGCGGGGAACATAATTGCCAACGGAATGCCCGGAAACCCGCCGCCCGTGCCTAAATCCAAGATTTTTGCGCCGTCTTTGAAGGTCTGAACCTTGACGATTGCGAGCGAATGCAAAATGTGGTGCAGTTCGATATTCTCAATGTCTTTGCGGCTAATCACGTTAATTTTCTCGTTCCACTCCGTGTAAAGTGGCTTCAATTGGGCGAATTGCGCCTGTTGCTCGGCGGTCAAATCGGGGAAATATTTTAATAGAGCTGTCATTTATTAACGTCGTAGAGAGATTTGGTTTTCTACGAAAATCTAAAAACGTGAATAATATTTTTTACGAAGAAAAAGAAAACCCCTCAGTATAAGGCGACTATTTTGTTCAAAAACTTACATGAAATTGAGCGGCAATTAAAGTTGCCGACTACGTTTGTTTAAGCGGGAAATAAATTTCCCGACTACATTTCCTACTTTTGCCGCAAATTTAGAATTAAAAAAACAGAAACCTAAGAATATGAGTATTCGAGTTCGATTTGCGCCAAGTCCGACGGGCGCTTTACACATCGGCGGCATTCGCACCGCTTTGTACAACTACCTTTTGGCGAAAAAAATGGGCGGCACGTTCATTCTTCGCATCGAAGACACCGACCAAAATCGCTTCGTGGCGGGCGCCGAAAAGTACATTATTGAGGCATTGGAATGGCTCGGTATCGCGCCTACCGAGGGCGTTGGTTTTGGCGATGGACCCCATGCGCCGTACCGTCAATCCGACCGTAAAAACTTGTATAAAAAGTATGTCGCACAACTCGTTGAAAGCGATGCCGCGTACTATGCCTTCGATACGCCCGCCGAATTAGAGGCAATGCGCCATACATTGGAAGCTGAAAAAGCGGCAAATACGTCCTATTCGAGTGGCACGCGGACCCGCGCTGATTTGAATTTGCAAAACAGTTTGACGCTCTCGGCGAAGACGGTTGCTCAATATTTAGCGGAGGGAAAACCCGCCGTTATTCGTTTAAAAGTTGCTGCTAATCAAACAGTTACGGTTAATGATTTAATTAAAGGTGATTTTTCGTTGGAAACAAATGCCCTCGATGATAAAGTTTTGATGAAAGCCGACGGAATGCCAACTTACCATTTGGCGAACGTTGTGGACGATTATGATATGAAGATTTCGCACGTCATTCGGGGTGAAGAATGGTTGTCATCGGTTGGTCACCACGTGTTGTTGTACCGCGCTTTTGGTTGGGAATCGGTGATGCCTCAATTCGCGCATTTGCCCTTGATTTTGCGTCCCGATGGCAAAGGAAAACTCTCAAAACGGGACGGGCAAAAATTCGGTTTTCCCGTTTTTCCGTTGAATTGGGTTGGTGAAAAAGAAACATTTGAAGGCTTCAAAGGCGTTGGTTTCGACCCGCGTGCCGTTATCAATTTCCTCGTCCTTTTAGGTTGGGGAACGGGTAGCAATGAAGAGTTTTATTCGCTAAAAGAATTGGAAGAAAAGTTTTCAATCGAAAAAATTAGTCAAGCGAGCGCCCGTTTCAACTACGAAAAAGCGCAGTGGTTCAACCAAGAATACCTCAAACGGACGCCAAACGAAGAAATTGCCGCGCAATTAGGACCCCTCAGTATAAAACGTGGTTACAGCGTTTCGGAGGCGTTTTTGACGCAATTTGCGGGTTTGATGAAGGAACGGGTCACGTTTATCACGGAGTTTTTGGACAAAGGCTATTACTTTTTTGAAGACATTCGGGAGTATGATATGTCAAACGTGACGAAACGTTGGAAGCCAGAAAATCGCTCGAAATTTGATGAATTGAAAAACTTTATCGCTGCACTCGAATTCGGCGACCCTGCCGCAATGGAACACGCGACGAAAGAATGGATTAACGAAAATGGCTTGAAAATGGGCGAGATTTTGCCAATTTTACGCATTGCCCTCGCGGGAACGATGCAAGGACCGGGCATTTTCGACATGGCTGTTTTGCTCGGACAGCCCGAAATTTTGCGCCGTTTAGACCGTGCTTACGCGGCTTTTGATGGGCAATAACGCGCTTCAAATCGAGCAATTTAACCCTTTTTTGTCAAAAATACTGAGGGGTCCCTATTCGGACAAACGGTGGCTTTGACTTGCGTTTTTTTTGAATTTGGCGCGATTTTATAAGAGAACAACAAGGGTAAATACCTTGTTATCCAAGTATTTATCTCATTTTAAAAAATGTTATGACGGTTAAAATTATCAACAAATCGGCAAATAAATTGCCGAATTACGAGACAGAAGGCTCCGCAGGCATGGATTTACGCGCCAATATCACGGAATCCGTTACACTTGGACCTTTGGAACGCGCGATGATTCCAACGGGCATTTTCATAGAATTGCCGATGGGTTACGAAGCGCAAGTGCGCCCAAGAAGCGGTTTGGCGGCAAAACGCGGCTTGACTTGCTTAAATTCGCCCGGTACAATTGACGCCGATTATCGCGGCGAATTGAAAGTTATTTTGGTCAATTTATCCAACGAAACGCAAATCATTGAACCCGCCGAACGCATTGCTCAAATGGTAATTGCCAAACATGAGCGCATTATTTGGTCGGAAGTGACCGTTTTGAACGAAACTGTGCGCGGTGCGGGCGGTTTTGGCAGCACGGGAACGAAATAAATTAAAAATTAAAACACGAGTAATGCCTAATGAGTCGTGGTTGCGTCACCTTAATTTTTAATTTAAACGCGCTAAAGTCTTTATTCATCTTTTCAAATCCTTGAAAATAAGACCTTTACACTTATAAAAAGTTAGCAAACTATGAAAATTATCATTCCAATGGCTGGCAAAGGCTCGCGCTTACGTCCCCATACTCTGACCGTTCCAAAACCCTTGATTTCAGTTGCTGGCAAGCCAATTGTCCAACGTTTAGTCGAAGATTTAGCAAAGTCTTACAAAGGACAAATTGAAGAAGTTGCCTACATCACGGGTGAATTTGGCGAAGCCGTTGAAGCACAATTGCTCGATATTGCGGCGTCAATCGGCGCAAAAGGCACGATTTACAAGCAAGATGTGCCGCTTGGCATCGCTCATGCGATTGGCTGTGCGGCACCAAGTCTATCAGGCAATCTTATCGTAGCGTTTGCGGACACGCTTTTTCGCGCCAATTTCCACTTCAATCCGAAAGAAGATGGCATTATATGGACCCAAAAAGTGGAAGACCCTTCCGCATTTGGCGTCGTGAAAATTGACCAAGAAAACATCATTTGCGATTTTGTTGAAAAACCCACCACTTTCGTTTCCAATTTGGCAATTGTCGGCATTTATTACTTCCGCGAAGGCGAACGTTTGCGTAAAGAAATCGAGTATTTGATAGAAAATGACATCAAATTACGCGGTGAATACCAAATGACGAGCGTTTTGGAAAACATGAAAAACGGCGGCGTTCGTTTCAGAACCGCTCAAATTGACGAGTGGATTGACTGCGGCAACAAAGAAGCCGTCGTTCACGCCAACAGCCGAATGTTGGACATCAAGCGCGAAGAAGCGATGGTGGCGGCGTCGGCGAAAACGCGCAATACGGTTATTATTCAGCCGTGTTTTATTGGCGACAATGTTGTCATAAAAGATTCAGTGATAGGGCCTTACGTGTCAATTGGGCGCAATTGCGTTATCGAACACAGCGTGATTTCCAACGCCGTTATTGGGGAAGACACGAAGATTATTGATTCCAATTTGGGTAATTCTATGATTGGCAATTCGGTCGAATACATCGGTCGGAAATCAGAATTAAGCATCAGTGATTATTCTAAATTTGCTTCGTAAATTATCCCGTTGCCCCCTTTTTAAAATTGTCAAATCTGAATGATGCTAACATTTTGACAACTTTTTTCAAAAGTTATAGTTTTATTACAGTCGATTAATTATCAAACATCAATCAAACAAGTATGAATCAGTCCGAAAAACTTAAAAACCTCTTTCCTACTGAGGGGTCGATTCCCGCCGAATTCAACTGGACGGAACCACTTCACCAACGCCGTTTTCTGCTCGATGGCAACATCGTCGAATGGGAAGGCAAGATGCAAGACGTCTATTCGCCGATTCTCATCGCCGACGGTGATGAAATGAAGCCTAAATACTTGGGTTCGTATCCGCTTATTGGCGAAAAAGAGGCGCTTGCTGCCTTGACTTCGGCGGAAAAAGCCTACGACAATGGACGCGGCGAGTGGCCAACGATGTCCGTTGGTGACCGTATTAAATGCGTCGAAAATTTTACAAAAATGATGGTTGGCTATCGCAGCCACGTCGTGAAATTGTTGATGTGGGAAATCGGCAAAAGCCTCGCGGATTCCGAAAAAGAATTTGACCGCACGGTCGAATACATCTACGCAACGATTGACGAACTCAAAAAACTCGACCGCGACAGCAGCCGTTTCAGGATTGACCAAGGCATTATCGGGCAAATTCGGCGCTCACCGCTCGGCATCGTTTTGTGCATGGGACCGTTCAATTATCCGCTGAACGAGACTTACACGATGCTGATTCCCGCCTTGATTATGGGCAACGTCGTGATGTTCAAACCGCCGCGTCAAGGTATTTTGTTGCACGAAATTTTCCAAGATGCGTACCAACAATGTTTCCCCAAAGGCGCTGTAAATTTCCTTTATGGTCGGGGTTCCGTGGTTATTCCACCGCTCATGATGTCGGGAAAAGTGGATTGTTTGACCTTAATTGGCTCGTCAAAAATGGCGGACAGGTTGCAAAAATCGCACCCAAAGGTGAACCGTTTGCGTTCCGTTTTGGGTTTAGACGCGAAGAATGCCGCGATTATTCTCAAAAATGCCGATTTGGATGCCACCGTGAAAGAGGTCGTTTTGGGGTCGTTGTCCTTCAACGGACAGCGGTGTACGGCGTTGAAAGTCATTCACGTGCATCGCTCGGTGGCTTACGCCTTTATTAACAAATTGAGTGATGCGATTTCAGCTTTGAAAATCGGAATGCCTTGGGAAAAAGGCGTTCAAATCACGCCCGTTGCGGAAGCTGAAAAACCCGCTTATTTGGCGGAAATTGTCGCAGACGCCGTGTCTAAGGGCGCCAAGGTCGTCAATACTGAGGGGGGTACTTTTAGCGGGTCATTCGTTTTTCCGACGGTCGTTTATCCCGTATCGAAAGGCATGACTTTATACACCGAAGAGCAGTTTGGTCCCGTTGTTCCCGTCGTGCCGTTCGACGATTTGGAAGAGCCGATTCAGTATTTGATTGAAAGCAATCACGGGCAACAAGTCTCGATTTTTGGCACCGATAGCGACCAAATTGCGCATTTGATTGACCATTTGGTAAACCAAGTTTCCCGTGTGAACGTCAATGCGCAGTGTCAACGCGGGCCAGATAGTTTTCCGTTCACGGGACGCAAGGATTCGGCGCAAGGTACTTTGTCCGTTTTCGACGCGTTGCGCTCGTTCTCCATTCGGACAATCGTGGCGACTAAAGAAACGCCTTCGAGTAAAGCGCTGTTCAACGAAATTATCGAACACAATGAATCTAATTTCTTGTCAACACGGTATATTTTCTAATAAACACACTTATTTTCCAGTCTAAATTAAATACAACCGCCTTGCTAAACGACGTCGTTTGCAAGGCGGTTTTGCGTTTTATACTGAGGGGGCTTCTTTTTTATCCGAAGGATTGATTTTTTCTTTGAAAAACCAATGGTAGCAAATACTGAAAACAAGCAGGACGACGCTTATCATTAAACCATAAAAGACTGCGTCGTCTTTTTCATTAAATGCGTAGGAATAACCAAAAATTACCAAAAAAAATAGATATAGAACAAGACTTTTTTGCCCAAGTAGTAAGTCCAAAATGTTTATATCCTCCTCGGGTTTAGGCGCTGCCTTGGGTTGATACGCGCTTTCAGACAGTCTGGCTTTTTCCATATCAATTATTTTTGCTAAAAAATCCGTTTTCATAGCGGGTAATTCAGAAACTAAACGTTTAAAGTTTTCATTAATAAACTTGTTGGTAAGTTTTAGATAGAATAACCAATTTACGTGGGTGTCATTAGAAAGATTGGTGCGTGCCAAGTCAATAAAACGGTCATCTGCGGTTAAGTGGTGATAATGCCCGTTTTCGCAACGTTTTATTAAATGAATTAATTCGTTCTTTCTTAATCCATTGTTCATTCTACCAGTCAAACGCGCATATTTATGGACAATATCCTTGTAAATACTTTCATAGATTTGCTTATTAATTACCAATAATTCATCTTTTGCGCCAGCGAACTTGAAGCGTAAGATGTTTTCCAATTGCCCACAAGCATTATAAGAAGGGTCGAGTTGCTTTGTTTCAAAATTATTGTCAAAGCGTCCATCTTCGGAGAAGTCGAACCAACAATAAGAAGTTCCCGCGCCGATTAATTCTTTTATAATGCAATCTAAAATATCTGCTTGCTCCAAAATTTTATAACAAGCGTACCAGTAAGATAGACATCTTGCCACGCGCTCTCGCTCTCTTTCATGAGGAGGAACTTGTACAAACGCTTTGATTTGCGCGTATTCAAGCGCGCAATGCGCAAGTATTTCAGTTGCTAATCGTTGCTTCAATGATTCTATAATGGCGTCTTTCTCCTTATCCCAACACACGTTGAGCATATACTCTAAATCAGCAAGTATATCTCTTCTTCGACCCAATGCTTTGTCCCTAACGATGAGTTCTGCGTTAGGACTTAGAGAAAACCAATTACCTAAGTTCTTTTTTCCTTCAAACGGCGCATATCTATCTTTTTTTAAAGTTTTAGCATAATCTTTTAAATCTTCACAAATCAATTCGTCAAGCGCAATGTCTAAAAATCTTTCCTCTTTGTAAAAAGCGTAAGCAATCAAACACGACTCAATTAGCCGAACAATGGCGGACTTTTGTTGAACAGTTTCACTCCGAAGTAAATAAATACTGTTGCATTTAAAAACTAAACTTTGGTAAAGCCTATCCGTTATTTGCGTTTGAAAGGCTTCATATTTATTGCCTTTAATCCGTTTAATGGCCGTGATAATTGCTTCTCGAGCGGCAAGCGCACCGAATTGCGTTTTGTTTTTCGGTTTTCTGTTGTAGTCTAATTCAAACCAATCAAGCGTATTGCCGCCGTTGAGTTCATGTAAAACATTGTCTAAAAGTTTTATCAAAACATTGTCAATATCAATGTTTGTTTCTGAACCTTGTGTATAAAATCGGTTCGTTAAATCATTAACGACGTCATAAAAATTGACAAAAAAACGCCGCGCTTTGTCTTCTGTCATATTTTTTTTCTTATTACCCGTCTTAGTTAACGTACAATCGTATTTTACGTCATTTTCATACTTTTGATTGATGTTTTCCGCTAAATTTGTTAAGATGTTTGTAATCGTGCCGTTGACCGTTTCGCTTGCGTAAAGTCCTTTCACCTCTTTCTCGTCTCCCTTTTGTTTACCTTTAATCATGTCGTTGAGCGTAAAACAACGCTCGGCGTACAATTGAATCAATTTCAATTTTCCACCCTCACCTTCAAACACATCTTTAATAATTTCTTCAACCCTTTCTTTATGAAAATAAGTCAACAGCATGAACTCATACAGTTGTGGCGATTCCATTTCAAGTTTCTCGTTCACTTTTTTGCAACAGTCGTAGGCTTCAGAATAATTTTTCATGATGATTAAATCTTGCGCCCTCATCAGCTCAATCTTAAATTTATGCTTATTTTTTGACGCCTCTAAACCAGGCGTATCGGGTACTTGAATGAGCGTTTTTTCAAGCGTAATATTGGCATTAGAATAAATAATTTTAGACTGTCCATTTTCATCTTGATTAAAAAGGTCGACAATAATATCAAATGTCTGCCAGCCTTTTTTGAGATGTTCATCACTCATGTTCTTCATAGTGTCTAACACGCCCCCACGAATTCGATTACTATAAACGCTATGTTCCTCTTGAGTAAGCATACCGCCTTTTTTTTCGCGTTCGTTATCACTGAATCTACCAATCTGCATACAAATTTCATTTACCTCGCTTTCTTCAACGATTTGCATCAAGAAATCAAGGATATAAAATGTATCGTTCTGACGTAATTTCTCTTTAACATTGGCCCAAGTTAACATATTGTAAAGTTCGTTTTGAGAATTAATAAATTTGGATTGAGGTGCATAATGTGCCGTTCATTGATACACATCTTGAAATAACTCATTGCAAATCTAAAAACTATTGTTCAATATTTATAATGAAAAGAGGACTCCCGCAGTATAAACGCCCTTTTTCGGTCAAAAAAGCGATTTATACTGAGGGGTCCTCTTTCTCATTGTTTTATATTTTCACGACGGCATCCTTGATTTTCACGACAGCATCCTTTGTTTTCACGATGACGTCCTTTATTTTCACGACGGCATCCTTTATTTACACGACGACGTCTTTTATTTTCACCACGACGTCCTTTATTTTCACCACGACGTCCTTTATTTTCACGACGGCATCCTCTTATTTTTTGTTAAGAAAACGTCAAAATACTGAGGGGTCTCTTTTTTGCAAAAAACTAAAGTGCTAAATGTCAAACGATTACAAATTGAGAAAATTAGCAAATGAAAAATAAGTTTTTCTCCTATGTCATTGGTAATCAATTTTTTATAGTTTTGCTTCATGCTAATTTGCATTTTAAAAAACGTAAAAAAATCTAAGTATGAAGAAACTATGCACACACTTGTTCCTCATCGGAACATTCGTTCTGGGCGCAGCGGCGTTGAACGCACAAATTATCTGGCCCAATGACTCTATCAGCAAGCGCAGCAGTCAATTCGTTGATGCCGCAACAATTCGTTTCGTGAAAAAAGACACGGCCCTCAACCCCAGCCTCAATAGTTTCAAAGGCTGGATTACGATGGGTTTAGCCTCCAAAGTAGCCGCTAAAGCCGACAGCGCCGTCTTTTTATGGTCGGCAGATGGTACGCCTAAAATTGGTTCTTTTACCAAAAACGATACGCGTATCACATCCATAGATGCCACAGGTGGCTTTGGTGCCGCGCTTTTTAGTTCCGATTATATTGACAGTCGCGGCTCTGGTACAGTCGGTGCGGGACAAGCACCTTCGCCACACACAAGCGAATTGTGGTCTCCGATTTTTGACGCCACGGGTTACAATGATTTGTCTTTAATTTTCCAACAAACGAACCGCCATTTTTCAAGCGCACGGACGATTAGATGTTGGCAAAGCGCGGCCGTCAGTTGGTCGGAAGACGGCGGTGTCACTTGGAAAGCATTGCAATGCATCGAAGAAAATGAAGGTTACGGCACCATCGAGTTCTTACCGCGCAACACGCCGACCGTTATCAAGCTAAAAGGCAGTAAAGGCACAAGCAAGTTCCGCGTTAAGTT
This sequence comes from Saprospiraceae bacterium, assembly GCA_043764555.1. Taxonomy (GTDB): domain Bacteria; phylum Bacteroidota; class Bacteroidia; order Chitinophagales; family Saprospiraceae; genus JAAFJT01. The sequence continues at coordinate 582 of JAYUKJ010000099.1, read as the reverse complement.
TCATTTTGATGGTGACTACTACTACTGGCTGCTCGATGATGTACGCGTAGGTGTTTTGAAAAACAACGTTACTTTGAGCAAATCATGGGTTGCCGTTCCGCCCGCTTCGCAGCAACGCAACAATGTCGATTCAGTCCGTTTTATGGTCGATGTTGTGAATAACGGCACGGTCGCGGCGAAGAATGTGAAGTTGACGGTTGACGTTCTTAATTCCTCAACACTGGCCAAAGTGTTCACAACTTCACGTGATTACGGCACACTTGCACCCGATTCGACAGCTCAGAATGAAGTATTGCCTCAAGCATTCGTGGCGCCTAATGCCGTTGCAACCTACGATATTCGCTACAAAATCAGTTATGACAGTACGGATATGTTCCAAAGGGATGATAGTATTTATTTCCGAGCGGGCATGGCGGTTAGAGACTCATTTTTGACAAAAGAGCATGGTCAATTTGTACAAGGCGCTTACGGCTACGACATCGCTTACGACGCGACAGCTGGTTCAACCAAGCGCACTTGGAAATTAGGACAGTATTTCTATTTCCCCAAAGGTGCCAACTCGACGGCAACGACTATTTCGGC
>JAYUKJ010000098.1:0-5628 GCA_043764555.1 Saprospiraceae bacterium | reverse complement strand
GCACTGTACAAGGAAAATCACGAAATTTGCAACATGGGTCGAAAATTCGTCGAGGGCATTTCGTTAGAATTGGAGGAGCGCATCCGCGTTTTTCAAATCACTTCCGCACAAGACCGTTACGACTATATCCTCGCCCACAAACCCCAAATTATTCAGCGCGTGCCATTGAAATATTTAGCGTCTTTTTTAGGGATAACGGCGGAAACTTTGAGTCGGATTAGGAGTAAATAAATGTAAAAAGAGGCCCCCTCAGTATAAACGGCATTTTTGACATAAAAAAAGTCGAAACCAACGTGTAATCACGCCAATTTCGACTTTTTTTATGCTGAAAATTAAATTGAAGATGCCTGTAAAGTATTGACTCCCAACTAATTGAACAAAGTTTAGTTGTTTGCTAATTCATAATTTATCATTCATAATTTATCATTCATAATTCATCATTAATTTTATTTGTCGTCGCCAAAAAACGCGATGATTTTATCCGCCAATTCCAAGCCGATATTCGCTTGTGCTTCCATCGTCGCGGCGCCGATGTGTGGCGTAACGCTGATTTTTGGATGGTTCAACAAGTCGAGTCTTGGGTTTGGTTCGTTCGTAAATGTATCCAAACCTGCACCGCCGAGTTTGCCCGATTCCAAAGCTGCCAACAACGCATCTTCGTCAATCACACCACCACGGGCGCAATTGATGAGGAACGCGCCGTCTTTCATCTGCGCGATTTCTTCCGCACCAATCAAGGCTTTTCCCATTGAAGGTGTGTGAACGCTGATAAAATCCGCTTTTTTCAATACATCCGAAAGCGAATGTGAGCGCAAACGAACACTCAATTTAATGTCCGTTGTGTTGTGTAAGTTGAGCGACAAATCAATTTCTTTGATGAACGGGTCACTTGGCATCACTTCCATGCCCATCGCCATGCCGATGCGTGCCAACTCCTGTCCGATGCGACCAAAACCGATGATACCGATGGTTTTTCCGCGCAATTGAATCCCTTCCGCGTAAGCAGATTTGAGTTTTTTGAAATTTCCCGTCGCCATTTCACGGTTAGACCGTTGCAAAAAACGCGACAAAGTGAAAATATGACCCATCGCCAATTCCGCCACCGACTGCGAAGAAGCGGCAGGTGTTGTGATGATTTCGATGCCTTTTGACCGCGCATAATCCACGTCAATATTGTCCACACCAACGCCACCGCGCGCAATAATTTTGAGTTTCGGGCAAGCGTCAATCAATTCTTTACGCACCTGAGTCGCCGAACGGACGATGATAACGTCGTAATCAGGCAATACCGCCCCGAGTTCTGATTGCGGAACGGACGTCGTATTGACATCGTAACCCGCTTCTTCTAAGAGCAATTTGCCGTCGGCTTCCATGCCGTCATTGACCAAAATCTTTACCATAATAATTGAAATTTTTAAAATATAAATTGAGATAAATAATTGATTATCAAAAGAGTAGCGCAATTTTTTTAAATAAGACCCCTCAGTATTTTCGCATTTAAACACCTTTAAGCCGTGTAAAGTTGTTGGGAGTAGTGAAAGAAACATCAAAATTGATGTTCACGCATAATCTTCAAAATTGCGCCGCAAAGGTAGGTTATGAACAGTCGGATTTTGAATTAAATAGCGTTTTTTTAAGTGAAAGGATTTAGTCGGAACTAAAAAGGTTCCCTTAAAAATTGGCGTTTTTTCACACCGTTGCGCATATTTTTTATATTTTTGAGCCATTAATCCATAACATTTAATTTTCTCCTTAAAAAATCTATGTTTTCTAAAAGAACAATCCGACACACAACTCAATTTTCATGTCCAACCTAAGCCGTTTTCAGGCAACGCATTCAACAATATACGTGTAGTAAATATTGATAAAAATAATATAGAAAAAATCGTCCGTGCAAGGCAGCACAATCGATATTAGACGACTCTTGTTGTCATATTTCTCTTAGATAAAAGTAAAAATAGGACCCCTCAGTATTTTTACGTTTTTTGACCTTTTTATCGGTTTCTTTGAAAATTTTCTCAACAAAAAAACAAAAATCTCTTGCAAAATATTGGCAATCAATGTATTATAACCCATGACTTTGAATCAAGCCGCCTCCTACGCCCAACGCATCACCATCATTTAAAAATAAAAAGTATTTCAAAAATTTCAAAAATTTTAAAATTCAACAATGAAACGTATCCTACTTCTTCTCGCGTTCCTAACAAGTTTTGCTGCAAACGGCTTTAGCCAATGTCCAGCGCCTGCGGCAGTTGTCGCAGTGCCACGCGCGGATGGCGCACTCGTTATTTGGGCGCCCACTGGCGCCACCCTTTTTGAGGTGCAGTACCGTCTTGGCTCGGACAGCGCTTGGGTTTCGACAACCGTCCAATCGGCGGGCGGTGCGCGCGACACGGCGTCTTTGCAATTGCGCAATTTGGCGTCTTGCAAGGGTTATGCCGTTCGCGTTCGCGCCAAATGCACAGCGACCGTCAACAGTGACTGGAAAATGTCAACGTTCAGCACACTTGGTTGCCCCGCTCCTTGCGCCGCACCGCGTGGCTTGTTCGTTGCCGCCCGCGATTCATCGGCAAGCCTCAACTGGTTGTCGGCTGGAGCGGGTGTCACTTACGTCGTTCAGTACAAATCCACGCGTGATTCTACTTACAAAACAGTCAACGCAACGACAAATTCGTTGACGGTTGACCACTTGCAACTTTGTTCGGAATACCATTTCCGCGTAAAAACGGTTTGTTCAGCGACGTCTTCAAGCAATTACAGCGAATTAGCGCGCTTTAAAACCCTCGGTTGCGCCGCTCCTTGCACAACGCCACGCGAGATTCGTGCCGTCACCGAAGGCACCAACAAAATCAACATCGGTTGGATTGGCACCAGCACATTGGGTTACGAAATTCAACACCGTATCCGCGATTCAGCGTGGTCGGCAAGCGCGCGCGTCACGACTTTGACGTACCAATTGACAAATACACGTACTTGCACGCCTTATGGTTTCCGCGTTCGCACGGTTTGCAGCCACACGGCAGGCGCCCTTTTATATTCAGAATGGAGTTCAACAGCAACCGTCATTTCGGCGGGTTGCGTGATTGTAGCCCGTTGCGAGGCGCCTAAACGCTTGAGCTACGTGCCAGCAACGACAACAACATTGGTCCGTTGGGATTCAATCGCAGGCGCGGGCGTCACTTACGACGTTCAAATCATGGGCGCACGCGACAGCGGTGCTTGGCGCACAATTGCGGGCGTTCGCACGGCTTCAACGACGTTGACGGGCTTGACAGCTTGCTCGGTCTATATGTTCCGCGTCAAAGCAAACTGCTCGGCAACGACATCAAGCAACTGGAGCGAACCAAGCCGTTTCGTGACAACTGGTTGCGTCCCGCTTTGCTCAAAGCCTAAGGATTTGAAAGCCATGGTCAGCGATACAAACGTCGTTTTCTCTTGGGGCAGAGCCGATTCGGCAAGTTATAAATTGACAATTATCAGCCTTGATGGTACTTTTTCTACGCGTACAATCACTGTTACAGGCTTAAATTACACGCTTTCAGGTCTTTTGCGTTGCAAAACGTACAAAGCAACCTTGACTAAAAACTGCTCAGACGGTCGTTCAAGCGAAGCGGCAACAGTCGCTTTCAGTACAATCACACGCGCTTGTGCTGGTTCTGGCAACGACAATTGTAAAGTTCAAGAATTGGCGGTTTACTCCGCAAACGACAGCACAATTGTTCAGGCTTTGGCAACAGTTTTAGCATCGAGCTACGAAATGCAATACCGCAAATCGGCTGATTCGGCTTGGAGCGCACCTATTTCTTCCGCTCGTCCGAGTTTTATTGTTCGAGGTTTGACACGTTGCGCTAACTACGTTGTCCGCGTTCGCGCTGTTTGCACAACGGGCGCTGGCGAATGGAAAACGAAAGAATTCCGCGCAGGAGCCGCTTGTTTTGCAAATCCAACGGGTGACGATGTTGAATATTTGCTCGGTAGCAACACAACAATTAGCGCATTCTCGGTCTATCCCAATCCAGGACATGAGGCATTGGCAGTGAGTTACAAACTCGAACAAGACGCCACAATCAACGTGCAATTGGTCAATCTTCAAGGTCAAATTGTCCGTCAATTGAATGGCGGTTTGCAAGAAGTGGGCAATTACAACCAAACGCTCGAAAATCTCGGTAACTTGAACGACGGCTTGTATATGCTCATTGTCCGCGCAAACGGTAAAGTTTTGGCTACGCAAAAATGGACAAAACAATAAGTGAAAAACGAAAAGTGAAAAATTAGGGACCCCTCAGTATAAAAGCCCTAAAATTCATAATTCATTGATTTTCAATAAAAAAAACCGTCGAAGCGTTGTGCTTCGGCGGTTTTTTGTTTTTTAGCGATAAGATTTATCAATGATTTTCAAAATCTAACGCCTACCAAGACGTTGAAATCAAAAAAATCGGAAGGATCTTTTTTAAATTTAGAATATTCTATGTTGGTTGTTAAACTTATATGTTTTCCAAGCATATAAGTATAGCCTACACGAGAAAGAAAGCCATATTTATCAAGAAATTCACCAGTTGTATTTATTTCCCAAAAATTAAAAGGATTAAACTCGAGAAAATATTCAGTACTGCCCTGCCTAAGTTGTGTGCCAATTGAAACATCAAATCTATGTTTATTCTTAGTCATAAATATTCGTTTGTTCAACAAAAATGACCAGTTCGAGAAATTTTGTTGCCTACCCACAATATCACCCATTTTTAATGTTCGCCTATTGAAGGATAATAAAGGTTTGAATAATGGATTAGGAATAGCGGTTCTTGTTATATTACCAGATATATAACGAGCGGTTAAACCAAAGCCGAATTTATTTTCTTCAATAGTTAAATCAATATTCCATTTATTGTATTGCTCATTTGATATACTGTAATCAAGATCAGCTGCACGTCCTAAGAAAATGGGACCTACTTTAAAGGAAGCTGAAATTAGCTTGCCCGTATTTTGAGCCTCTGCCCAAAGGCAGAGGCTCATGATGAAACAAAAGATATACGTTTTCTTATCCATTAGATTTTTGTTAGTTTGGTTGAAAAAATGATTTCCTTATTGGAAAGATTTTTAAGCAAGACGTTGTAAAACCCTTTTGGTAAATCAGCTATTTCTAATTGAGTATTATTGCTACTTATTCTTTTGGTAAATACTTTTTGTCCTAAAGAATTGTAAATTTCTGCATCTAAAATAGCGTTACTTAATTCACTTGGCATACTCAAATTGACCAAACCCGTAGCTTGGATTAGGAGATAGAGAGAATTGCGTTTTAAGCGATTGATCTGAATTGCTATTTCCAATGATTGCTGGTCCACCACAATCAAAAGCATTAATACTGATTGGAATATTCTGAGGTGGAGAACCATTCACGGCAGCATACACGGATAAATTGACAGTACCTTGATAATGAGCAGGAATAGTAAAAGTTAATATGTTGTTTCCAGTGCCGCTTGTCGAACTCGCAAACTGAGAAGGAACCGTCCACCAATAGTTCGTACCAAATCGCCAACAGCCCTCGAGGGTTATTTGCGTGTCGTAGTATTCACTACATACATCACCAGCACCAGTTATATTTAGCTGAGGTTGCGGTGTATTAACGCCGAC
>JAYUKJ010000097.1:0-21004 GCA_043764555.1 Saprospiraceae bacterium | reverse complement strand
GCTCATTTTGTCCGCGTCTCTACGATTACCACCCGTTGAGCATCCCCGCGCCTTATAATCACTCAAATATCGACAGCGACGAGATGCTTTATTACGTGGATGGCAATTTTATGAGCCGCAACAACATCGAAAAAGGACACATCACGCTGCACCCGGGCGGCATCCCGCACGGACCCGCGCCCGGCGCCTACGAACGCAGCATCGGACACACCAAAACCGAAGAACTCGCCGTGATGATTGACACCTTCCGACCACTCGCCGTAACAACCGCCGCGCTTGGCATTGACGATGGCGCGTATTATAAATCGTGGTTGGAATGAAAAAAAGGACCCCTCAGTATAAGGCGTCTTCACGGCATCCCAAACATCGGGAAACGTTTTTTTTACATAAAAATACATAAAAAAAGCGCTTCGATGTTGTCAAAACATCGGAGCGTTTTTTTTACTCAATACGTTGAGTAAAATTACTCAACGTATTGAGTAATTCAGTTAGCCATTGATTATCAATAACTTATGTTAATATTCACCCTACTTTTTAGGCAATTGCCAATCCATTTCCACTTTTCGTTGCAGTTTATCTTGGAATTCTTTCGGCACAAGAAATGAGGCGGGTCCCATTGTTTCAGCCGCTTGATTCAAGTCCAAACGATAGACATAAACGCGGTCTTTGGCGTCAAAATGACCATCTTTATTCGTGTCTTTTAGTCCATAAATGATGATGAAATTCTCTTTTGGCGAAAACTGATACCCACTAACGCTGATATTTTCGGGCGAAACTTGGTGAAAACCTTTGCCCAAACGACTCGACACAAACAAGCGTTTGGCATCCATATCCGTAAATTGTCCATCGTTATTGTCATCAAATTGAACATCATACCGCGCTAAATTTCTAACGAGTTTGCCCTTCGCCGTGTCATTCAATTCGTAGGTGTAAATCAACATTTTTCGCGTTGAATCCAACAAGTAATAATCTTGCGTTTTAGCATTGTAAAACATTAAGTTCCAACACTTTGCGCCCGCCCAATCGTCTTTTTTATAACCACTTGAGCCATAATCAAGCATATCTCTATCTTCATAACTTTCACGATTCGACACCGCGAATGCCAAATAATCCGTCTGAAAAACTTCCGTTGGCGCATCCATTTTCACGTGAATTTTCTCACTACTAATTATCACTGAAGCCGTGTCCGAACCATCCGCATTCGGCATTTGCGGCGGTGTTTGAGGCGCACTGTTTTGACAACTCTCCACTAATAAAACGCCCAAAAAGGCAAATAGCACTATTTTCTTCATCGAAAAAAGGTTTTATTGATTAAAATGATACGTATTCCGCTAAAAGGCGACCCCTCAGTATTGACGCCATTTTTTACATATTTTTACATATTTTTACATATTTTTACATAAAAATGTCTTTTATACTGAGGGGTCCTATTCAAACTTTAAATTTCAAACTTTACACTATTTCGCCTTGGAAAAATCCGTAGCGACCATAAAAATTGACTCGATTTTCACCGTCAACGAGCCGCCGCCTTTTACCTCCGAAGCCTTGCGCGTCGCAATCCATTCGGGGTCGGCGCGAAACTTATCGAACGCTTCTTTTGCGGCATCTTGCGACGGGTGCGTGAGGAAATAATAGAACATTTTGTCGGCACCCTGTTCGGCATCCGTTGCTGTCCAATATATTTTATTTATCATGCCATATTCCGCAAAACGCTTGACGGTAAAGCCGCGAAAACGGTCCATCAGATTGCCCAAATTATTGGGCGTCGTCGTGTAAATCCGAAATTCCCAAACGTTGCTGTTCAAGCTCGATTTGAAGTTATTTGGCGAGAAATCGGTCGTTTTCAAGAAGATTGACGCCACTTTTGCCACCAAACCGCCGTTTATTTCACTCATTTTCTGTACACTTTGCCAAGCCGTATCCGCCATAAAAGCCTGCCAAGAAGCGTCTCTTGCGGCGCGATTAGGGTAGGAGAGGACGTAGTATAATTTCTCGTCGGGGTTATCCAAAGGCGTCAAATAAACAAGGTTCGTCATGCCGTGCTTTTCAAAAAGTTTGGTCGTATGGTTGCGAAAACGCTTCATCAAATTGTTCAAATTGCCCTTCGTTGCCGTGTAAATTTGGAGTTCATAACAAAGCGTATCGAGTATCGGGTTTGACGGTGCAATAACCGCCGTTTCAGGCACTTTTTGAACGGGTTTTGCCGATGCTTGCGGCGCATTTGAGGCAGTCGTCGTCTTTTGTGAACACGCTAAAAACGTGCATAAAAAAACGAGCAAAGTGATTGTTTTTTTCATTTTAAAGATATTTTTAGCTAAAGTTACGAATAATTTCAGATTCCAAAGATTCCAAAGATTCCAAAGATTCCAAAGATTCCAAAGATTCCAAAGATTCCAAAGATTCAAATCTGGAATTTGAAATCTTTAGAATTTAAAATCTTTAGAATTTGGAATTTGGAATCCTTAGAATTTGGAATCCTTGGAATTTGGAATCCTTGGAATTTGGAATCCTTGGAATTTGAAATTTAGAATCTTTGGAATTTGAAATTTAGAATCTTTGGAATCTGGAATCTTTGAAATTTGGAATTTGAAATCCTTAGAATCTATTTTGCCGCCATGCGGATTGAGCCGTCGAGACGAATCACTTCGCCATTTAACATTCGATTTTCGATGATGTGTTTTGCCAAAAAAGCGTACTCATTGGGTTTGCCCAAACGCGACGGAAACGGCACCTGCTGCCCCAAAGACAACCTAACTTCGTCGCTCATGCCCATCAACAACGGCGTTTCAAAAATTCCTGGCGCAATCGTCATCACGCGGATGCCAAAGCGCGCCAATTCCCGCGCAATCGGTAAAGTCATGCCCACAATGCCGCCTTTTGACGCAGAATACGCGGCTTGACCGATTTGTCCGTCGAAAGCAGCAACCGACGCAGTCGAAATCAGCACGCCTTTTTCGCCATCTTCACCCGCTTCATTGTGTTGCATCGCTTCCGCCGCCAAGCGAATGACGTTGAAAGTGCCAATCAAATTGATGTTTATGACTCGTGAAAAATTGGCGAGCGAATGAATGCCGCTGCGCCCCAAAATCCGTTCGGCAGGACCGATGCCCGCGCAATTTATCACGCCGTTCAAGCCACCAAATTTCTTCACGGCGGCTGCAATTGCTTTCTGAACGCTCGCTTCGTCGGTCACGTCGGTTTTGACGAATTTGGCGCGACTGCCCAACGTTTTTGCGGCATTTTGACCGCCTTCCACGTTGACATCCGCTAAAATCACCGAGCCTTTATTTTCGACAATCATCTGCGCGGTCGCAAATCCTAAACCCGATGCAGCACCCGTGACAAGGAACACTTTATTTTTAATTTCCATCTTATAAATTATTGATTATCAGCTATTTACGATTTGTGATTCTTCTTTTATGGGGCAAAACTATTCAAAATTGCTAAAAAAACGCTCTTATACTGAGGGGTCCCCTAAAATAAAAAAAAACGTCGGCGAGGTTTGAAACCTCGCCGACGTTGGAACTTAAAAATTACCGTCCAAAATCGTCTTGAACGCGGACAATATCGTCTTCATCCGATGGGTTTTTAGGGTCGGTGTGTTGCCAAATCTCGGCAATAATGCCCCATTCATCCAAGCCACTTAAGCGGTGTCGCTCGCCTTGACGGAGGTTGATGATGGTTCCCAAAGGCAGTTTTTGCACCGCCGTTTCGACGTCCGTATCGCTCACCACAACGCCCGCCGTGCCGCCGATAACCTTCCAAATCTCCGCCCGACGGTGGTGATATTGCCAAGAAAGGCGCTTATTTGGCGCCACTAAGAGGATTTTAGGGCTTAATTTGTCATAACCCTTGAAATCCGCAACCGATAAATGCGGAAAATAAGTGTCAATAAATTGTGGTGCTTGCGCTTCGTCCAAAACGAAAAAACCGCCCCACGGACGCAAACGGTCTTGCTTGACGATGGTAAAACCCGCTTTTTTTACTTGTTTTTCGATGCGCTCGAATACCTTTTCGCTATCCGTTTCTTTTGAATGTTTCATATTAAAAATAAATAAATGAATGATTTCTTTCCGCGAAGATAAGATGTTACGGGCGTGAGATGCGCCTTTTTAGTCGCTTTTATCCGAAAAATACCCTCTTAGCATTAGAAAAATGGGTGCATGAATATTTGATAGATTTAGAACTGTCGTGCAAAAATTTGCCATGTAGAGACAAGGCATACATCGTACAATACATCGTACAATACATCGTACAATTTTGATAATTATTTTATAATTTATTGTTTATTAATTAATTACAATTTAAGTTTTTATTAAAACTAAACATAATAACAATTATAAAAAAAAATTATAGGCTTTATGTCGCACTTTTAATTTGTTGCACATTCCCTTCGGGAATATGTGTTTATAGGAAAGTTTAAAGTTATTTTCCTCAATCCCGAAGGGATTATATGTCAATCTCTGACGTTTTTACATATAATCCCTTCGGGATTAAGGACAAATCGTCGTTTATTTTCCTATAAACATATATTCCCTTCGGGAATGTGCGATAAATTAAAGTTGCGACATAAAACCGATAATTCCGATATTAATTACGGACTTATTGCTTTTAATTCGCCGATTCAATTATCATTGCCACCTTCAACTTTGGATTTTCAGCGTGAAATTGGGTTGAAAACTGTCCAAAAGCGTTTTATACTGAGGGGTCCTCTGGAGAACGTAACGCGCCTTTCAGGTCGCGAAAATCATGAATATGCGCACAGCATTTTTAACACAAAGTGACCTGAAAGGTGCGTTACGTTCAAGTCGAATTTCCATAAAATATCAAATCTACAATTTCATAAATTCAACTAAACTCTAAGCAATATGAAGAAAATAATTCTTTTTTATGCCTTGATTATCAGCAACTTACATCTGATTTCGGCACAAGTAACATTCAGTTTCAAAGAATGGGAAGACCCTTCTGTCACGCAACTTGGGCAAGAGCCGCCGCGTACTTTTGCGATGGATTACCCCGATGCGGATGCCGTTTTTGCGAACGATTTTTCTAAATCGCCTTACTACAAATCGCTCAATGGTACGTGGAAATTTTATTATGTGAACACGCCAGAGGAGCGTCCGCAGCAGTTTTTTAAAGCCAATTTCGACGACTTTACGTGGAAGGAACTCGCCGTGCCGAGCAATTGGGAAATCAAGGGTTTTGGTATTCCAATTTATACGAATGTGATTTTCCCTTTTCCCGTAAATCCGCCGTTTATTGACCATGCCTACAATCCCGTCGGCTCCTATCGGCGGTCGTTTACGGTGCCTGAAAACTGGTCGGGCAAAGACGTTATTTTGCATTTTGGCTCCATTTCGGGCTGCGCTTACGTCTGGATTAACGGAAAAGCCGTCGGTTTGTCGAAAGTTGCGAAGTCGCCTGCGGAGTTCAACATTACGCCTTACTTGAAAAAAGGAGATAATACGTTGGCGGTTCAAGTTTTCCGTTGGCACGATGGTTCGTATCTCGAAGACCAAGATATGTGGCGGATTTCGGGCATTGAGCGCGACGTTTTTTTGCAAGCAAAATCGCCCACGCGCATCGCTGATTTTTGGGTAAAAGCGGGTTTGGACGCCAATTATAAAGACGGAACGGTATCGGCAACCGTGGATTTTAAGAATCCAAAACCTGAATACAGCGTCGAAGTTGCCATTTTTGATAAAAATAAAAACAAAGTTTTCAGTCAAGGGGGACCCCTCAGTATAAAAGTAAAATTTGAAGGAAAAGTGCCAAATCCCGCGCAATGGAGCGCCGAAAAGCCCAATTCATACACCGCCATCATCAGTTTGAAGGACGAAAAAGGGCAAGTTGTGGCAACAACGGGAACGAAAATCGGCTTTCGCAGCACCGAAATTAAGGGCAAAAATTTCTTAATAAACGGCAAACGGGTTTTGGTGAAAGGCGTCAATCGCCACGAACACGACCCCGATAGAGGCAAAGTGCCGACGCGCGATTTGATGGTCAAAGACATCACGACGATGAAGCAATTCAACATCAATACGTGCCGCTCGTCGCACTATCCGAACGACCCACTTTGGTTGGCTTTGTGTGACGAATATGGCTTATATGTTGTCGATGAAGTGAACCTCGAAGCGCATGGTTTGGGCGCAGAATTGCAGTCGATGCCCGCCGACAAATCGCGCCATACCGCCTACGACCCGCAGTGGAAAGCGGCGCATCACGACCGCACGCAGCGGATGTTTGAACGCGACAAAAATTACCCTTGCGTGGTGGCGTGGTCGCTGGGCAATGAATGCGGCAATGGTCCCGTTTTTTACGAAACTTACGATTTTTTGAAGAAAAAAGACCCTTTTCGCCCCGTAATGAGCGAGCAAGCGGACGAAAATAGGAACACCGACATCGTGTGTCCGATGTATCCGACGATTGCGAGTATGAAAAAATATGCCGCCGATAAATCCAAAACCCGACCGTATATCATGTGTGAATATTCGCACGCCATGGGCAATTCTAACGGCAATTTTAAGGAATATTGGGACATCATGCGCGCTTCCGACAATATGCAAGGCGGCTGTATTTGGGATTGGGTGGACCAAGGGATTCGGACAAAAACGGCGGATGGACGTGAATATTTCGGCTACGGCGGCGATTTTGGCAGCCACGACCGCTACACAGATTACAATTTTGTCTGCAATGGTTTGGTCAATGCCGACCGCGTGCCGCATCCAGGAATTTATGAAGTTAAAAAAGTATATCAAAACATTTTATTTGAGGATGACAATTGGCAAGTTGGTAAAATCAAGGTTAAAAATGAGTTTTCGTTTACCAATTTGAACGAATTTGATTTCCGTTGGGAATTGCTCAATAATGGTCAAAAAGTGCAAGAAGGAACGTTTTTAGTGGATGCAAATGCGGGCGAAACGAAGGAGGTTGAGTTGAATATTCAACTGCAAAAAATCACGACTTACGCTGAATTATACTTTAACGTTTATGCGTATCAGCGTCAAGCGACCCCCTCAGTATCGGCGGGTCATGAAGTGGCAAGAGAGCAATTTTCACGACTTGACGATACCTATTTTGACAAAGTTCGTTTTGATAAAAATCAAGCAAACAAAGGTGATTTAAAGATTGATAAAAACGCCGACCGCATCAAATTTTCGTCGGGCGATGTAAGTGGTGAAATCAATCTAAAAAGCGGTGAAATCAATCGTCTCGCGTACAAAAACAACAACATTGTCGGCGGTTTTTTCCCCGAACCCTATTTTTGGCGCGCGCCGACGGACAATGATTATGGCAACGATTTTATCAATTATGCCCGCGTTTGGATGTCGGCGCACACCCGTCGAAAAGTGAAAAGCATTACCGTAGGCGACAAAACGGCGGAAGGCGTTCCCGTAACCGTAATTTACAGAATCCCCGACGTTAGAGCCGATTATACATTACAATATTTAATCAGAAATGATGGCGCGGTGCAAATCAACGCAACAATTGAGCTGCCCGAAGACAGCGAAGCGCCCGAAATGCCGCGCATGGGTATGCGTTTTGGCTTGCCGTCAACTTTCAACGATGTGGCTTGGTACGGACGTGGACCTTTTGAAAATTACGCGGATAGAAACACGGCGGCGCTCGTCGGTTTGCACGCCGACAACACCGAAAATGGTTGGACGCGCACCTACATTCGTCCGCAAGAAAGTGGTTACAAAACGGATATGCGTTGGCTAAAACTGACAAATTCGGACGGTCTCGGCGTGTCAATCGAAGGTTTGCAACCCTTGTCTTTCAGCGCTATGTCGCAGCTAACGGAGGATTTTGACGAAGGCAATACAAAGAAAAATCGGCACATTACGGACGTTATTAAGCGCCCTTTCGTTACTTTGCACGTAGATTTGGCGCAACGCGGCGTCGGCGGCGACACGTCTTGGGGCGCTGAAACGCACGAAGAATACCGTCTGAAAGCGAAAAAATACACGTATGGTTTTGTGATTCGACCGATTGGAAAACCGTAAAATAAATGAGCGGGAAAGCGAATAAATGGGTGAAATTTCAAGGCTTTTTCAACTAAAAATGGTAAAAAAACTTGCTTCATTGGGCGCTGTCTTGCTCAATGAAGCAAGTTTTTTTTGTGATTAATTTATAGATTTTTAAATTTTCTGTTCCTAAAATTTTGTTATATTGAAATGATGTGGATATTGTGTATTTTGACGGTTTAAGCACCCATCAATTGGTTAAATTATAGTCGTTTCAATTTTAATTTGTATGAAATATTTCCTCTTTTTTATCTGCTTTTACACCACGTCCACAACGGCTCAAACTGTTGACAAATTAACGCTCGACGACTGCTATCAGTGGGCAACGGACAACTACCCTATCGCGAAACAACGCGGCTTGATTAAACAGAATAATGTATTGACTGTCAACACTTTAGAGAAAAATTTGCTGCCGCAAATCGAGTTCAACGCGCAGGGCAGCTATCAGTCGGAAGTGACGCAATTTGCGCTCGATATTCCCAATGTGAAGTCGCCGACACCCCTCAGTAAAGACCAATATAAAGCGACTTTAGATGTAAAACAATTGATATGGGATGGCGGCGTGATTGGGTTGCAAAAAAAGGTGTTGAACGCCAACGAACAAGTCGAAACGCAGCGCATTGAAGTGGAAATAGCAAAACTCAAAGAGCGCGTTAACACCTTGTATTTCAACGTTTTACAAGCGGACGCCAACGTTGATATTATCAAAATTTTGAAAAAAGACCTCGCTTCGCGGAAGCTAAAAGCAGAGGCGGCGGTGCTGAACGGCGTGGCGCTAAAACGCGACGTTTTGACCATCGAAGTCGAAGATTTGAAAGCCGAACAAAGGCTTACAGAACTGCAATCGGCACGGTCGGCGGCGGTGCGGATGTTGGGTTTGTTGACGGGTAAAAATTTAGCAGAAAATACCGTTTTTGAGCGTCCGATACTGAGGGGTCCTTCGGAGATTGGTTTGCAAATAGATAGACCCGAATTGCGGCTTTTTGATTTGCAGAAAACGTTGATTGGCAAGCAGTTAGACATCAATGCGCTTAGGAATTTTCCGCGAATTATGGCTTTTGGAACGGCGGGTTATGGGCGTCCTGGCTTGAATTTTCTGAAAAATGAGTTCAGTCCGTTTGCTTTGGCGGGCGTGAATTTTAGATGGAATTTGACGGATTTTTATTCTAAAACTTTGAAAAATGATTTGCAAATCATCCGAAATAATGCACAAGTGATTGATATTCAGCGAGATGTGTTTTTATTGAATACCAAAAGCGTGATGGAACAGCAATCTGCCGAAATTCAAAAATGGCAAAAATTGATTGAAACCGACCGACAAATCGTTGCGCTTCGCGGAAAAATTAAGGACTCGGCAACGGCGCAAGTTGAAAATGGCACGTTGACGACGAACGATTATTTGATTGAACTCAACGCCGAAAGTCAAGCGCGTTTGAACCTCGAATTGCACCAATTGCAGTTGCTTTTCGCGCAAATAAATTTGAAAACAACGACATCAAATTAGACCACAGATTAAGCTGATGCGACTGATTTACACTGATTTACACTGATTTACACTGATTTTTTACGCAAAATTATTGATTAAAAAATCAGCGAGAATCAGTCACATCAGTCTAATCTGTGGTCTAACTATATAATAATCAATGTTTTATGATACAGAATAGTTCAAAAATGAAAAAATTAGCTTTTATACTGAGGGGTCCTATCTTACTACTTTCGCTCGGCGCTTGCAAAACGGAAACGCCAAAATTCGACGCCGTTGGCACGTTTGAAGCCGTCGAAATCATCGTTTCTTCGGAGGCGACCGGCAAAATTTTGACCTTCAATGTGACGGAAGGCGATACGGTCGGCGTGGGCAAAATCGTCGCGACAATCGACCCCCTCAGTATCGAACTCCAAAAAGAACAAATTGCCGCATCCATGACCGCAATTGGCGAAAAAACGACCGATGTTGCGCCACAAATACCCGTTTTGAACGAGCAAATCAACGCCGCACGCAGCCAAATAAACGTGCAAAAACAACAGTTATTGGTGCTTCAAAAAGAACAAAAACGCTTTGAAGCCTTGGTCAAAGCCGATGCCGCAACGCCTAAACAATTGGACGATATTACGGGTCAAATTTCGGTTTTGAACCGCCAAATCGACGCCGCCGAAAGCCAAATAAAAATCGTCGAACGCCAAATTCAGACGCAAAAAGACGTGATTTCTATCCAAAATCGCGGTATTTTGAGCGAAAAAAGTCCTTTAGAAAAACGCCTAAAACAGCTCGACGAGCAAATCGCCCGCACCCGCGTGACGAACCCTTTGGCGGGGACAATTTTGACAAAATACGCCGAAGTGGGCGAAATAACGATGGCGGGAAAAGCCTTATATAAAATCGCCGACATGCGCGAAATGACGCTGCGGGCTTACGTGCAAGGCAGTCAATTGGGACAAGTGAAAATCGGACAAAAAGTAAAGATTCGGATTGACGACGGCGCCACAAAAAGCCGTGAAGTGAGCGGAACAATCGCGTGGATTTCGTCAAAAGCGGAGTTCACACCCAAAACAATTCAGACAAAAGATGAGCGGGCGAATCTGGTTTATGCCATTAAAATTGGTGTGCCAAATGATGGCAGTTTGAAAATCGGGATGTACGGCGAAGTGGTTTTTTAAGTTAAAGTTTAACACATCTCCATTTTTTGAACACATAGGCACATAGGACACATAGATTTTTTTCTTTTTTCTTATAAACCTATGTGTCCTATGTGCCTATGTGTTAAAAAAATAAAAATATGTTAGAAAAAATGTGTTCAATGACAGCAGTTTCAGTCAAAAACATCCGAAAGACCTACGAAAAAGGCAAAATTTTGGCGCTCGACAACCTTAGTTTCGACGTCAATCGTGGTGAATTGTTCGGACTCATTGGTCCCGATGGTGCGGGCAAAACGAGCCTTTTTCGCATTTTAACGACCTTGCTCCTACCCGATTCGGGCGCGGCAACGGTGGACGGCTTGGATGTTGTGACCGATTTTAAAGCGATTCGGCGGAACGTCGGTTATATGCCGGGACGGTTTTCGTTGTACCAAGACTTGACGATTGAAGAAAATCTATCCTTTTTTGCGACGATTTTTAACACGACAATTGCCGAAAATTATGACTTAATCAAAGACATTTACGTACAAATCGAGCCATTTAAGACGCGGCCCGCGGGCAAATTGTCGGGCGGCATGAAGCAAAAACTGGCTTTATGTTGCGCGTTGATTCACGCACCGTCGGTTTTATTTTTGGACGAACCGACGACGGGCGTTGATGCCGTCAGTCGTAGAGAATTTTGGGATATGCTTAATCGATTGAAAATCAAGGGTATAACGATTATTGTCAGCACGCCCTACATGGACGAAGCGGCGATGTGCGACCGTGTGGCGCTGATGCAATCGGGCAAAATTTTGGATTTGGACACACCCCTCAGTATCATCTCGAAATTTGGGCGTCCGTTGTGGTCAGTGCGCTCGGCAAATATGTTCCAATTGCTCAACGATTTGCGTTCAGCCGATTTTACTGAGGGGTGCTTCGCCTTCGGAGAGTCGCACCATTTGACGGTGAAAAACGAAGGCGTTGGACAGCTTCAAATTCAACAGTTTTTAGACACTAAAAATCACCAAAACGTTCATATTCAACAAGTTACGCCGTCCATCGAAGATTGTTTTATGGCGTTGATGTAGGCGAGAACGTCCGAGGTTAGAACGTCGGCGAGGTTAGAACGTCGGCGAGGTTTGAAACCTCGCCGACGTTTTAACTTATCCTACCTTTAAATTTAAACGAAAAAATGACTTCTGAAATCGTCATCCACGCCCAAAATCTCACCAAACAATTCGGTGATTTTGTTGCCACAAACGCCATTACTTTTGATGTTTTCAAAGGTGAAATATTCGGTTTTCTCGGCGCAAACGGCGCGGGAAAAACGACGGCGATGCGGATGCTCTGCGGCTTGAGTCGTCCGTCGAGCGGCACGGCGATGGTGGCGGGTTTCGACGTTGGCACGCAAGCCGATTTGGTCAAACGGCAGATTGGTTATATGAGTCAAAAATTTAGTTTGTACGAAGACTTGACAGTGCGCGAAAATATTCGATTTTATGGCGGCGTCTATGGTTTATCCAATGGACAAATTAAGGAAAAAACGGCATTAATTCTCCAAAAACTCGCGTTAACCGACTTCGCCGACGCCAAAGTTCAGTCGTTGCCCTTGGGTTGGAAACAGAAATTAGCTTTTTCAGTAGCGATTATTCACAATCCGAAAATCGTGTTTTTGGACGAACCCACGGGCGGCGTTGACCCCGTGACACGCCGAAGATTTTGGGAAATGATGTACGAAGCTGCCGCGAGCGGTATGACCGTTTTCGTCACGACGCATTACATGGACGAAGCCGAATATTGCAACCGCGTGAGCATTATGGTGGATGGAAAAATTGCCGCTTTGGACACGCCCGAAAATTTGAAAAAACAGTTCGACGCGGTGGATATGTATGACGTTTTTTTGCAATTGGCACGGAATGCGAAACGGAGCGATTAAAAGTATTTTCAGGAACGAAGCGTTGAACGAAGATTAAAAATATCGTCTGTTGAGAGTGTTTGATGGATACCTTTTTGCAGTAAACGTAAGTGAAACTTTTTGTCACCCGTCCAAATTTTGCAGTTTAAATATTGACTTAAAGCGTAAAATTCCGTGTCGTCTGGGTCAACATCAGCCATGATTGATTCCGCATTAAGCCAAATTTTGGTCGGAACAATTTCAGTATTTATAAAACTTATGTGGTTGAAAATCAATGATTTAAGTATTTCAATATCAGCATCACTTAGTCGAGATAATTTTCTAATTTTCTCATGATGCTCAATCAATTCTTCCTTCAAATAATCAGAAGTATAAAATTCAAACACATCATCTGAGTTCATCAGCAAATTGCCAATTTTGCCAGAGCCATTAAGCAATGCGCTAAATACAATATTGGTATCAATAATTATTTTCATTTGACAAGCTGTTGACGACGTTTTGCCCACCGTCCTTTTTTAACCGTTTCGACAAGCATATCTATGACTGGCTGAGTTGCCAAACTACGTGAATTAATGGATCTATACCGCAAATAGTCCATCAGTTGCTGAATGTCTTCCACGTCGGTAATCGCTGGAATTTTGACAATAATTTCTGAATCTGTTCTTTCAATAACCATTTTTTTAATTTTTAACAAAAGTAGAAGAATTTAAGTCATAAAGATGAAATATTTCCTTTTTCTCACTCATAGAAAGAGTTTTCCCGTGTCGAACGCGTACAAATGCCCATTTTTTGATTAATCGATACTGAGGAGTCCTAAAATGCTATTGAGCGTAACGTCCTTTACAATTGCTATAAATGACGAAATACACTGCATGGGTAGTTATTCTATATTTACGTAAAAATATGTAATTATACGTAAAAATATGTAATTTTATATAAAAATATGTATAAAATGTATTTTATACTGAGGGGTCCTCCAAAACTTTTTTACCATTCGCACAATGTTTCGCCCCGCGCTCTGCCTATTTTTGTTTAAAATCTTTTTGCTTTGCAAATTAATTAAAAAAAACAGGCAAATTCAACGGCATTTCTCACGATGTACTACAAAAAAACGCCGCAAGGCTACACCATCCAAAACACGCAACCGCACCACGCACAGGCGTTGGACGAACTCCAAGAAATCGTTTTCCCGACCCTCGCCGCCGAAGAACGGATGCAAGCCAAACATTATTTGAAGCACATCGAACTGTTTCCCGAAGGGCAATTTGTTGTCCTCGACGGCGACAAAGCGATTGGCATGAGTTCAACAATTCGTTACCACATGGCGATGAATGACCATACGTTTATGGAGGTTTCGGAAGGCTTGTGGATGACGTCGCACGAACCCGACGGCGAATGGCTCTACGGCATGGACGTCGGTGTGCATCCCGATTACCGCGGTCAAGGATTGGCGCGCCAAATCTACCGCGCGCGGCAAGAAACCTGCGAATTGTTGGGTTTGAAAGGTCAAATGACCGTTGGAATGCCGAATGGCTATCTCGAAGTTGCCGACAAAATGAGTTTAGACGATTATTACTACGAGATACTGAGGGGTGCTATGTACGACCCGACGGTGAGCGTTCAGCAGCGGATGGGTTTTGAATTGGTGCGCCTGATTCACGGCTATTTGGACGACCCGCAGTGCGGAAATGGCGGCGTTTTAATGATTTTACCGATTGAGAAAATTGTTTAATTGATTCATTATCAAATACTTATAAAATGGCATTTAGTAACAAAATGACCCGCGCTAAAGTCGAAGCGCAGCTCGCTACTATTGAAAAACTCACGCAACTGCAAATGTCCGTACTGCTCGTTGCGGCGGTCGCAGGCACGCATACAACTCAAAATTTGGCGCTCACGATTGCCTCAAAAGCGGGTTTGAAGGACGATAAAAACCAAACCATCACGGCAAATGATTTCAAAACGGCGGTTACTTTTTTGACGCGGCAAGGCTTTGTTAAGGAAGAAACCCGCGCGGGTATGAACTGCCTTGACGTACTCGTCGAGCCTTTGTGCAGCTATTTTAGGCATAAACACTTGCGTTTTTTCAATAACGTTGTCGAAAAGATACGCGTTGAGTTGCCAATGTACCCGCGACCGAGTTATACGTATTATGTTGACGTGCCAAACGGCGTGCGCGAAGCGCGTTTTAGGCTCTATGAAGGCAATAAAAACGAGTTCTTCAAAGCCGTTGGCGCATTGCAAGGGATGTATAACACGACTTTCGCTTTGCATGACTTTATCGACAATTTTTTCGCCTACGGAACGGATTCTCTGAACTGGCCGCTCGTGGAGGAAGCACCAACTGAACTGAGTTTTTTGGCGGTGACGAATGCAATGATGAAAAACCTTTGGGCGAGCAAAAATGTGGATGAATTTGAGACTTTTATCGTCAAAAAACTGCCTAAGGTACCATCAGACAATCAAAAAGGTCTCATTGAAGCCGTAAAAATCGCCGCGTTGTTTAAAGGCGACAAAGCGAAATATCGAACGTATAACGATTTATACGCCGAGCAAAAAGCGGCCGATGCGCTCAATGGACAGTCAATTTTGCGCTTTTTTGCCGACGATACTGAGGGGTCCCTTTCAGAGTTAGACATTCGGATTAAGAAAACGCGGAGCGAAACGGGCAATAAAAAAGCGTTTATTGACGGCAATGCGGGACTTTTTGCCGTCGCCGCTATCCTCAAATCAAACAAACCCGAGTTGATGGCGCGCATTCCGCAGTTTGTTTCGCTCATTCACGGCGGGCATCCGCATCATAAAAGTTATATATATCTTTTAGCCACGCACCATTATCTCCAAAACCGCAAGCGCGAAGCCACGGAATTGCTGATTGCCTATCAACCGACGCAAGCAATTGAACGCGTTTTTTACGGCTGCGCCATTATTTGGTGCGAAACGATGATTGATAAATCGACTTGGCCACTCTACGAAGGCTTCTACAACACGGCTAAACACGCGGGTTTTGATTGGCTCGCGATGGAATATGCGGCGATTTTAGCCGAAGGTTTACAAAGCGTGGATGGCGCAAAATCAAAGGAATATTCGAGGATTTGGACGGCTTTAGAGCAAAAACTGGGCATAAATAGCCTCATGCGCAGCGTTCCTAAGTTTGAAAGTTGGCAGTTATCGCTGCAAGCGCTCTCGACAATTGCCGCAGGAACGACAAATACTGAGGGGTCCAAAAAAAAGCAAGTTGGCGATAGTCGCGTCGTCTATATGGTGAGTCCAAATCCGAAAGTGATTCAGCCGAAAGAGCAAACTTTGAACAAAAATGGGTCATGGTCGGCTGGTCGCAACGTGGCTTTAAAGCGTTTTAAATCCATAGAAGTGCCAAACATGACGCCGCAAGACATCAAAATCGCGGGAACCGTGCAGATTTATGCGTCGGGCGGTTGGGGCAATGATGCATCAGAAATGGATTTGGACAAAGCCTTTCCGTTGCTCATCGGGCATCCGTATTTATTTTTGATGGATAATCCTAATGTGTCGTTAGAACTCACGGAGCGCAAACCTGAATTAATCGTTGAAGAAAAGGGGTCAAACTACGAAATCAGCTTTCCGCACAAGGTGACTTACACGGGCATCAATATTTTGAAAGAGACGCCGACGCGTTATGCGGTCATGAAAATCGAGCAACGCCACATCGATATTATTAATGCGTTGGGCGGAAAATCGTTGAAAGTGCCTAAGGCAGCCGAAAAACAATTAGCCGAAATTATCGGGCGTCTTTCGGCGGTAATTACGGTGCAAAGCACGCTGTTAGAACACAATACGGATGTAGAAAAAATTGCAGGCGACGCCACGATTCACGTGCATTTGTTGCCAATCAACGACGGCATGAAGGTCGAATTCTACGTCAAGCCGTTCGCCTCTGCCCCACCCTTTGTGAAACCTGCGAAAGGTTCAACGAATTTGATTGCCGAAATTAATGGCGTTAGAAAGGCGGCGATTCGGGATTTGAAACAAGAAAAACGCAACGCAGACGCTGTCGAAAACGCCTTGCACAGTCTCGGAAAATTTGAAGCCTTCGAGATGGAATGGCTCGTTGAAACACCCGACGATTGCCTCGAAGTGTTGTTAGAATTAAGAAAATTGACGCAAAATGCCGAGCAAGCACCCCTGAAAACGGAAGATACAAAAGCGTTGCCAAAGGCAAAAAAGGCAAAAAAGGCGAAAAAAGGCGAAAATACTGAGGGGTCCCTTCCGACGAATTTGTTGGACAATGGTTTACCAAAAGTCATTGTTGAGTGGCCAAAAGGCGAGCGTTTTAAGATTTTGAAGCAACTGGGTTTTGAAAATATGTCGCTGCGCGTAAGCCGTAAAAACGATTGGTTTAGCTTGGAAGGTGAGATTAAGGTGTCCGAAGACCGCGTTATGAACATGAAAACCTTGTTGGAATTGGTCTCTACGGCTAAATCGAATGGGCAATTTATCGAACTCGGCGACGGTCAATTTTTGGCTTTGACCAAACAGTTATCAAAAAAATTGAAAGCCTTGAGCGATTATGCCGACCCTCAAAAAGACGGCAGTTTGCGTTTTCATCCCTTGGCAGCGGGCGCAATTGACGATTTTACGTCCGAAATTGACCAATTAGAGGCCGATAAACATTGGAAAGCGCATCTGAAAAAGCTCAAAAACTTGTCAAATATCCGCGCTGAATTGCCTTCAACCTTCAATGCCGACCTTCGTCCTTACCAAATGGAAGGCTATCAATGGCTCATGCGCTTGGCGGATTGGGGCGTCGGAGCGTGTTTAGCGGACGATATGGGACTCGGAAAAACGGTTCAGGCGTTGGCGATGCTCGTTGCCCGCGCCGAGCAAGGTGCCGCTTTGGTCCTCGCGCCCGTGTCGGTTTGCCGCAATTGGGAACGCGAAGCACGGCGTTTTGCGCCGACTTTGAACCCGATTATTTTCCGCGACGGCGACCGCGCTGAAATGGTGAAAAATCTGCAACCGTTCGACGTTTTGATTTGCACCTACGATTTGATGCAACGCGAAGCAGACATCTTGAAAGGCGTAAAATTTTCGACAATTATTCTCGATGAAGCCCAAGCCATTAAGAATTATACGACAAAACGGACCAAAGCCGCGATGGATTTGCAAGGCGATTTTAAGGTCATTACGACGGGGACGCCCGTTGAAAATCACCTCGGCGAATTGTGGTCTTTGTACAATTTCATCAACCCGGGTTTGCTCGGTTCGATTGGTCATTTTCAAGAAAAATTTGGCACGCCGATTGACAAAAACGGCGACCGCGATAAGAAAAATCACCTCCGAAAAATCATTCAACCGTTCATTTTGCGCCGCAAGAAAAACGACGTTTTGGACGATTTGCCCGCCAAAACGGAAATTACCTTGTCCGTTAGTTTGTCGGAAGGCGAGCGCGCTTTCTACGAAACTTTGCGCCGCAACGCCGTAGAATCGCTCGAAGGCTTGAAGGACGACGGCGAAGGTTCAAAGCAACTCAAAATCTTGGCCGAATTGATGCGTTTGCGCCGCGCTTGTTGCAATCCAAATTTGGTGAATCCTGAATTGGGACTGAAAAGTTCTAAATTAGAATTGTTCGCCGAAACGGTGGAAGAGTTGTTGGACAACGGACATAAAGCGTTGGTTTTCAGTCAGTTCGTCGGCCATTTGGGTTTGATAAAAGAATGGGTCGAATCGAAAGGCATCAAATATCAATACCTCGATGGCTCGACAACGCCGCAAAAACGCGAAGAAGCAATTGCCGCTTTTCAGTCGGGACGCGGCGGCGATTTGTTCCTCATCAGCCTAAAAGCGGGCGGCACGGGACTGAATTTGACGGCTGCGGATTACGTCATTCACACCGACCCGTGGTGGAATCCTGCCGTTGAAGACCAAGCGAGCGACCGCGCACACCGCATCGGACAGACCCGCCCCGTGACGATTTACCGATTGATTACGGAAAATACGATTGAAGAAAAAATCCTACAACTGCACGCGCACAAGCGTGATTTGGCAGATTCATTGCTGGAAGGCTCCGATTCGAGCGCAAAAATGACGTCGGCGGATTTGTTAGCGTTGATGAAACAAGGATAAATTGCATATTTTTACATAAAAATATGTATTATTACTTAATTTTATGTATTTTTATTTAAATATATATAATTGTATGCAAAAATACATAAAATTAAGTAAAAAAGCGTTTAGATACTGAGGGGGTATCTAAGCGCTTTTTTTATGTGAAGAGGATGATTAAACAACATCACCCCCCTTAAATGCTCAAAAGTTGTTTGCGTTGCCGTAAAAATTCTTGATATGCCACTTTCAACTCGGGCGATAAAAAACAAACCGATAACAACCGTTCCCATTCTGCATCCGCTTTTTGAAAATCGTTAAGCACTTGTTCGATGGATTTTTCAGACAATTTCAGTCGTTCACGACCGTAATAATCAACCAATAATTCACGGGTCAATTTTCGTTTTTTCCCTGCCAAAGGCAAAGCAAATTCTTCAATATTCGGCCCTCTCAGTACAATCGTCGAATTGAGCAAGTCATAAGCAGGCGCGAGTTCAATTTTACCATTTCGCGTGATAAGCGACCAATTTTTAAGGTGGGCATCTTCATTGCCGACCAAGAAATTGAACAAAACCAAGCGAAATAATTTCACTTTTTCCACTGCTGGAAATGTGCAAAAGGTTGTAACAACTTCCGCAATTTTTTCCATCGAAGAACGGTATTTGAGTTCACGGTCATTGCCCGTCAATTGAGCAAAATCTTCAACGCTCAATTTTTTCCCTTTGGTCAAACGGTCAAAACGACGGATAAAATAAGTCAAACTCCCATCTTTTGAGCCAACTAAACCCGAAATTGGCACTTCAATACCACAAATTCGCGCCATTTGCATCGTCACAGCTTCATTTTCAGGTAACTGTGGGAAATCAATATTTTGGGGTTTCAAGATGAATGTGCTACTCACATCCGACAATTCAAACGCATTTTTACGGACATTCAAATGCGCGCCAAACTTCGGTTGCACGCCTTGAATGCTCATTTTTTCTTTATGCAAAGCCGCTTCTCGGCGCTGTTCATCGGCAGAAAATGGCAAAGATTCTAAGTCTTTTAAGCCTTTTGACAATAGGCTTAAACCTTGTGCGCTGTATGCTGCTTCGGCGCAAGGCGCGTAAGTAATTCGGCAATAATTCATGGCATATCAAACACTGTAACTGCCCCCACAAGGTCGTCGCCAACCGCAAGAAGCTGTGAAAAATAATCGTTTCGGTCAATTTTTCGCGTGCGAAGTAAGCCTTCTAATTGTCCACCTTCGGGCAAAACACCATCAAAAAAAGGCGGAAAACGGTCAAAAACATACGTCCTTTCCGTCGTTGGCATGGTCAAAGAGACGGGCGCACCTTGATAATCCATAAAATAGTCAAATTGATAGCTCAATACTGAGGGGGTGCTTTTGAGTTCAGACAAGACGCCCGCTGCGCTGTCGTGAACTTTAACGAGTGCTTTTCTCATTTTTCAATCATCAAATTTTGTTTAAATTCAGCCATAAAAGGACCGTTTATCGCCAATTGAAGGTTCAAAGTAGCCAAAATTTTGAGCAAAGAAGCACACTGAACCGTATCTTTACCGTGTTCAATGTCAAAAACGACTGTTTTGCCGACCGCCGCGAGCATCGCTAATTCATTGCGCGATAAACCCGCTTTCTTTCGGTGAAACTGAACGGCTTGAGCAATTAAAGTGAAATTCATTTTTACTGTTTTGACGGTAAAATTAGCGTTAAAATTTAATTAAACCTAATTTCTAAGGATTAAAGCTACTTTTTACTGCTTTAGCGGTATTATTTTGCGTCTTTTTTTATTGAGCATTCAAAAAAGTGCTTAGATACTGAGGAGTCCTTATTTTCTCAAAAAACCACATCTTCCATCCCTTCAAACCGTTGTGCCGCGCGTGCCAAACGGATTTCTTCGTAAGAAAAATCGTTGCCCAATTTTTCTTTTGCGGGCGTAATTGTGTTGCCAACTTCGAGTCCTTCAAAGGCTTTTAGAATCGTTTCGTAGCGTTCTGTCGTCATAATTTTTCGCACATCTACCAAACCTTTACCGACAAAAATCATGAAATGGCTGTAAATAGTGGTAATTGTCATACGTCTTTCGGAAGCAATTGCGGCAAGCGGATGTCCTTGTTTGAACATATCGTAAGTCGTTTGGTGCGTTTCCGACAAGCCGAGCGCGCTGGCTTTTGACGCTTTTTTAGGCTTTGCTTTCAGCGGATTGAAGCTGTCTTCGCCCATTTGCTCCGCTCCTACCCCATCGCTTTTAGGCGTTTTTTTGGGTGCCGCAACCGCTTTAGGTTGCGCAAACGCCACGCTGTCTTTGGCGGCTTGCAGCATCTTGAAGCGGTGTTGCGGCGACAAGGCTTCTTCAAAAAT
>JAYUKJ010000096.1:0-5647 GCA_043764555.1 Saprospiraceae bacterium | reverse complement strand
GGTATAAAACGGAAGACATGGAATATGTGGTACAATGAGTGGACGCCGACTGGAGACCCTCAGCGCGGATATAATACCACGTGGATAGAAGGTATTGGTACAATTGACCAGCCATTTTTCCCCTTACATTGCATTAGTGATGGTTGCGAATCTTTTTCGTCAACTGTCTGCTTCGAAGAAGCGGGGCAATTGAAGTATTTAAACCGTCGCTACGCTTCTTGCGATAGCCTTGTCGCCACGGGTACCAAAGACCAAATCAGTAAAACGGATGTTAAATTATATCCAAGTTTAGCATCTCATCAGTTAACGGTAGAAAATAACAATTTAAGCAATCTTAAAATACAGATAAGCAACAGTTTAGGACAATTATTTATATCTAAAGAGCTTAATATTGGTTCGAATACAATTGATATAACCGCTCTAACGTCGGGTATTTATTTTGCATTAATCAGCGATGGACGTAAAAGACGCGTTGAAAAATTTGTAAAAAACTAAAAGCTAAGAACACTAAAAGCCGTTGAACATTTTGAGCATATTCAACGGCTTTTCTATCTTTTCAAAAAAGGGACCCCTCAGTATAAACCTGAAAAGCCGCGTTGATGTCCATCAACGCGGCTCTTTTTTTCAGATTTAACAACTTTTGAAGAATTGTCAAATCTATAATTAATTGACTATCAAAACATTACGGTTTAACTTTAACTTTCCATTTTTCCAAATTCACGCAATCGCGATAAAGCGGGTCAATCTGAATATACGTCGTTTGCGCTTTGCGTTCAATCCATTTTACGAGCGCCGAGCTTTTCTTTTGGTCAAGCGTTGCGGACGAAATTTTGTTGTAATCCGTCAATAAATTGGCCTTATGCGGTGACGTTTTGAGCAATAATTTGATAATTCTATAATATTTTTCGCCCGTCGGCAAAGCAATTTCAATCGGTTTGCAAATGTTGTTGACCTTCATCGAGTCAATCGCAAAGTATGTATCGGGGTCAAGTTCACGCGTTTCAAACGTATTATTGCCACTTCCGGGGTTCGTTACGCGACCGTCGGCGTGAAAACTTTGCGTCGATTTGTCGCCGTATTCCTTCACCGCTTTAGAAAATTTCATTGAATCGCGAATCACCAAAAGGCGCACCGAATCGAGTGTATGTTTTGCAAGCGCGACATCTTCGTCCGTAATTTGCGCTTTCACGAGGATATGCCGCGTGTGAATCGTGTTTCCACGCCGCTCAATCAATTGCAAAATGTGAAAACCGAACTCCGATTCAAATATTTCCGACAACTGCCCCGCGTCAAGTTTATACGCCGTTGCTTCAAATTCCGGAACGAATTTACCGCGTTTTGCCCAACCTAAATCGCCACCTTCACGCCCCGAACCCGGGTCTTCCGAGAATTTTTTAGCCATGTCTTCAAACGACATCTTACCACTCACAATTTGCGCGCGAATATCAGCGAGTTTCTCTTTTGCCAAGCCTTTTTGCACGTCATTTGCCTTAGGTTTAAGGATAATCTCGGAAATTTCAACCTCTTGATTAAAATAAGGCAAGCTGTCTTTCGGTATATCCTTGAAAAATTTGCGCACTTCCGACGGTGTGACGGACACATCCGCCAAGATTTTACTCCGCATTTTTTCAGACATCAATTGGTCTTTCATATCGTCGCGCATCTGCAACTTCATAGCCTCGGGCGACTGCCCGTAATAAGCGACAAATTGGTCAACATTGCCGTTCATATATTCCAAAATACGCTCAAAACGCGAGTTCAATTGCGTCTCAATTTCTTCTTCTTTCGGATATAAAGAGTCAATTTTGGCTTGATTGACGAGCAGTTTATTCACCAAAATCTGGTCAATGACTTGACATTTGTAGTTGGCAGGCAAGTTTTGACGTTGCTCTTTTGCTGCTGCATATTGCTCTTCAACTTCCGATAACAAGACGTATTCGTCGCCAACTTTCGCCACAACTTTGTCCATCAATTCTCGACTTTGAGCGTGCATCGCAAGGCTCGAAAGGGTCAATACGGCAAATAGAATTAGTTTTTTCATTTTTTATAACGCTTTAGAAATCAATTATTTAGCTTAGATTTAAGCGCGTTTTAGATGTGACTGCTTTCAAAAAGTTGTCAAATCTTGGAACACACAATACCCCTCAGTAATTGTATATTTTTATGTTATTTTTCCGCAATTCCGTATCGTACATTTCTTGTTTTTTCTTTTCCAACAATTGGGTTTTACGGCGATGCAAAATATATTTTGACGCTTGCGCTCTAATGAACGACAAAGGTGCGATTTCTTGTTTGTTCATCACGCCGAGTGCGCGAAAAAAATACTGTGCTTCGTCGGTTTTCAACGTTAGTTCTTTACCCGTTGAAATATTATCAGCCGTCAAAGTACCTTTTGGTAGCATGGCAATAATATCGTCCGCCCGTGTCCAAACCGAGTCTTCAAAGATGTAGTTTTTAGAATTTTGTTGCGCGTAAACTTGCAACTTCTTCAAATTATCACCCGATTTGGGCGAATTCCACCATTTGTTAAGGCTGTCAATCTGTTGCGTTGGCCGCGCCACTTTAAGAAAATAGCAACGGACAATCGGCGTTTCCAATTGGTATTGCTCCTTATTTTTTTGATAAAAATCCGATAACTCCCCCTCAGTAATTGCGGTGTCCAAGCCAATTGTCGTTAGTTTTTCTTCATAGTTGCTCAGAATTAAGGATTCTCGATATTTTTTCACCAATTCCTCCAAATTCAAATCCTTATCCACATTGCGTTCCGCTTCCGACATAATGACCTGCTCGCGAATCCAACGGTCGCTAAACGCCGTTATGACTTGTTGGCTGTCTTTATACGTCGCATTTTCGGAAAACATACCATCCAAATCGCTCAAATACAAGGAACGATTATAAACCGTTGCAACGAGGCGATTGCTGCCTGTTGCGTCGTTATTTTTTCCGCAAGCGGTGATAGCTGCGATTAGAATGAGCAGGAAAAGGGCGTTTTTCACGTGTAAGTTTTAGCAAATAAATTAAAAATAGAAAAAAAAGGGACCCCTCAGTATTTTTCGCATTTTTGAGGTCGGATTTCAGATTTGACAACTTTTTTAAAAAAATTGTCAAATCTTTAAACCCAAAAACAACAATTATCTTTTAATCAAACTGTTCAAAACCTCTTGATTTGTTTCGACTTTGAAACGCTTCGCAAGGTCTTCCATCCATTGTTTTTCCAAAAATTCTTGATAATCAGCCACGACGTACCCCCGCGCTTCTTTGAGCGATTTCACGGATTTAGGCATTAATTTATCGACTTTTTGGAAATTCAATGCGTCTTTAACGCCAACAATTGCGCCCGCTTTCCAATCCGACTCTAAACCTTTAGCCTTGCTACGCTCAATCGTTTCTTCTTGAAACTTGATGTATTCATTTTTAGGCGTATTGAATTTTTTCAATACTTTTTGCGCATCATTTTTAGCCGCAAAAGCCTTAATTTTGTCCAACATCGGTTTCAACGTATCATTGACCGTATAAGAAACAATCGACGCGCGCTCTTCCCACTGATAGCGGTTTTTATTGTCCGCGTAAAATTTATCCAAACCGACTGAATCCTGCGATGCCTTGTCCCAAACGTTTTGTTTGATGGCTTCAAAAAGCAAAATACCTTCCTCGTATTCCCGCATCAAATTGCGAAAATCGGGGTATTTTTTGTCCAATTGCGTTTCTTCATAAGCCAACGCTTTGTCGTTCAAAAACTCCCGATACAATTGCATCGCAACGTCCTTCGTATTGTTGTTGAATTGCGACGCGTAGTTGATACGCTTATTGCTATTCTCAGCTAAAAAATCAGAAAAATCAGCCGTCGTATTGGTTTTATCTTTATTAAAAACAAGCAATTTCTCACCGCTTGAAACAGTAGGTTGACGCCAAGCATACGTCAAAAACGAAGAATCTAAACCGCCAATAAAACGGTCTCTAACTACCGCCACTTCTATCATACCCGATTCTTTCTTAATCCGTTCAACCATCGCAACGCGCGCCAATTCGTACCGTTGTTCCCGCTGAATTTGCGCTTTCAAACGCGTTTTCAAGGCATCAAACGCTTGAATTGCTTTGCGTTCGCGGCGCTTGATAATGTGCCAACCAATGCTCGATTCAACGGGCGTTGAAATGCCGCCGTCCTTATCAATCGCAAAAGCCGCATCTTCAAAAATCGGCTCATAACGACCAATCCCAAACACGCCCAAATAGCCCGCTTTAGATGCCGAATTGTCGTCTTCTGAGAGTCTTCCTGCCAAATCATCAAAATTGCCTTGCCCTTTTAAGACCGTGTAAATGCTGTCAATCCGCGCTTTTGCGTCGCTTTGGTCAACACCTCCTTTCTTCTTACGAATCAAAATGTGCGCCGCTTCAACCTCACCACGCGCTGGACGAACATCCGTAATTTTGACAATATGATAACCCATTGGCGTGCGAATAACGCCACTCGTTTTGCCGACAGGCACTTCGTACATCGCGTTTTCAAGCGAATAAAAGCCATCTGGCAACATGGCAGTCAAATAGCCAATTGACCCGCCGTTTTGGTTGGTATTTTTATCTTCCGACTGCACAACGAGCGACTCAAACGACGCACCACCTTTCAATTCTTTATAAATGCTTTGAATTTTAGCCCAAGCCGCCGCCGTGTCCTTAGGATTGATGGCGACCAAAATATGGCTAATTCTCACATCTTTTTGCATACGGTCGTAGGCTTCGCGAATGAGCTTATCGGTCACTTCACGGTCTGTCAAATAACTATCCGCGAGTTGACGGCGATAACCCGCTAATTCTTCTTGCAACGACGGAATTGTGTCGAGTTGCATCTCTTTTGCGCGCGCGACTTTCATCTTGAATTTGGTGTATAAATCCAAGTATTCCATCACCGAAGCCTTACTGAAATCGGCTTTAGTGCCGTTCGTTTTCGCGTAAATGTAGTTGAATTCGGAAACCGTCACGGGTTTTCCATTAACGGAGAAAAGAGTTGGGTCAGGCTGTCCAAAGGATTGCGCTGCCAAACTAAAAAGGACAATTAATGTGAAAAAGGCTTTTTTCATCTTGCTGGCGATTATCATTTTTTTTAAGAATGGTTGATTTTAATAAAAATACTGAGGGGTCCTATTTTTGAAATTTAAGACGCTACTAAACGCTATAAAAAACAAAAAATTTCAAAAAAGCGACGCAAAGCTACATTTTTTTGGTAAAATAGGCACTATTTAATTGTTTCAAAAAATCGTTTTCCCAATTGATTTGCGCTCCTAACGCGGGATTATCTCATTATGGTAAAATTCTGATAAAATGATGCTTCAAGAGGACCCCTCAGTATAAAGCATAAAAAAAGCCCCTTGGACAAAAAGTCGCAAGAGGCCATCCCAAAAACCGATTTAAAGCATATAGTCTTAATGCGGTTCTCAGTTATTTCGTTGTGTTTTAGGTTTAAAAAAAAGAAAAAGTAGGGCGTCTCGAGATGTGAGTCTTTCGACGCCCTACTTATTTCTGTACTAATATTGATTACTCAACGAGGCATTAATTACTCGATGATGATCATTTTACGCGTAGAAGAGTTGTCTTGTGTATCTAAACGGTAGTACAACATACCTGATGCGTTCAAATCTGATTTGTTAATCGC
>JAYUKJ010000095.1:0-5651 GCA_043764555.1 Saprospiraceae bacterium | reverse complement strand
AATTAACCTTTGGTAACCAATAAATTTGAGCCGTTAAATGGTGTTTTAAAACGTATGCTTTAACCGTTTTTAAATACGCGCCGCCGTCGCCAATTACCACCAAATTAATTGGATTATTTGCTTGTTTTAAATGATTTAAAGCCTGCATAATGCCCATTAAATTCTTTCTTTCGTTGATGGTGCCAACGTATAAAAAGAAATTTTCGGGTAGATTATAACTAATTAAAGTTGCTTTTTTTATGGGTGCATTTGGCTTATTCTTCAAATAAAATTGTCGGTCGCAAGATTGATAAATCACTTTTATTTTGTCTTCTTTTATTTTATAAAAATCAACAATGTCGCGCTTGGTTTGCTCAGAAATAGCGACCACAACGTCGGCTTGTTGACAGGCACGGCGGAATTTTTGACGGTAAACGAAGCGGTCAAAACGGGGATAAAACTGCGGGTATCTTTCAAAAATCAAGTCGTGAATCGTGACAACCGACGCGACTTTTGGCGGTAATCTAACGGGTAATTCGTTCGATAAGCCGTGAAAAATTTGAACATTTGACGCCTTAATATCGTCAAAAATGCCGTAAGAACGCCAAATCGGATGGATTTTACGCCAAAAACCAGTCGGAAAATGGCTCGATACTGAGGGGTCTGCCAAGAGCGATTTCAGACGCGGCGAGTCGTTTGGTTTTGGCGAAAACAAATGCAATTCGTCGGCAGGGTAGTAGGCGGCGAGCGTTTCTATGAGCGTGCGGCTGTAATTGCCCAGACCCGTGAAATTATGGAATGCGCGTTTTGCGTCGAAGCCGATTTTCATGAAGAATAATTCAATTAATTAAATAAAAAAACGTGCGGGATTTGGGCAAATCTCGCACGTTTTTTTTTATTTAACCAGCTAAATGTTTAAAATTTTTCGCCTGATTTTTCACGCGTTTTGTAGCGTCCCCAAGAGTAACCGAATTTCAAGTTGATTTGACCGTACAAACCCGAAAAATCTTTATCCGAAGCACCCACAAAATCCGAATTCATGACCGCCCGATAGCCAACTTGCGCGTCAATATGGCACCAACGCGTCACATTTACTTCGGCACCGAGGGTCGGATGCAAGACAAAAACCCTATTTTCAGTCGTAACCGCGTCGCTTCTCAAACGAATTGTTGAGTTACCGACGCCGAGTCCAACAATTGGGTGAATCGGCATATAAGACTTGTGCGTGTAGCCGAGCAACAAGTTATTTGAACTCATTGAATACGTTTTAGTGCTGTTATTGACGAGTTGCGCGCCCAAATTGTAATGCATTCCGCCGACGTAAAAACGCTTGCCAAATTCCAATGCCCACATACTGCCTTGGTAGCCCGCATATTTGCCATTAAACTGTCCTAAATTGGATGTAAATCCGCCCCAAGCACCCGTGAAACCGAAGCCTGAACTACCCATAACTGTCTCTTCGCGCTGTGCGAATGTTGACGTGATTGTTGCCAAAATAATAGTGGCGGTTGCCAAGATATTTTTGATATTTTTTTTCATGGCTGTTGATTTATTGAATGATGAATTATAGTTAATAAGCGATAAATTTTATACGCGCAACTACTTGGTAATAAAGTAGTTATGGCTTTTTTATTTATCATTTTGTTGTTAATTAATGATGTGATTTTAATTTTAAAAAACAAATTCGTCGCGCTCAAATTTTGTTGTTTAATAGCAAGACAAACGAGTTTTAATTTACCCCTACGTGCATTTATTTTTTTTGAAAATAAATTTTAACCCCTTTAAATTGATGAACCAAAACTACAAATAATTCTACTGTTAGACAATAAATTGAAGCTGTTTAACCTAAAATTTAGGGTATTTTAACGCGCCTTTAAGCAAAGAGAAAAGCGTATTTTAGAAGGTTTAGATTTGACAGCTTTTCGGAAGTTGCCAAATTTGTGTCCATGTGCATTTGTGCTATTTTACTGTATTTTAAACAAATGTCACATTTATGACAAAAAATGATTTTTATTTATTTACTTTTGTTCCAGAAATGATATTGTTCTTTCTTTCAAAAACCGATTTTCCTTTTAATTTTTTTAATTAATTCTAATTTAAAATTAATTAAATTTTCTTAGTTTTATTCACCTCTATTTGTCGCTTTCAATGCCTCATTTATTAAATTTAAAAAAAATGAAAAAAAAACATTTACAATTCAGTTTTCTATTTTTAATCACACATTTTATACCATGCGTAATTAATTCACAAACAATTGATTATACCGTAAATGGGTCGCTTTGTGCGGGTACACATATTTTGACTTTGAGTGGTACGTCAAATGGTAAAAACACCTACACTGGCACGATTGCGGGCAACGCGGCAACGATTGCTTGGAGTGGCACACAGTGGCAAATTAATACGCCTTTTGGCGTTCAATTTACAAACACAGCGCAAACGGCGATTGACCCGCCTTGTCATTCGGTTGGGACTTTTGTAGCAGCGGGTTTTTGCTTAGGAGCGACTGTCACAAATTCATCAGGTGCGTGCGCAACGGCGGTGATTCCTGTTGAATTAATTGACTTTACCGTTCGTGTTTCCGCGGCTTCAATTGAACTTAATTGGTTGACGGCTTCGGAAATTAATAACAAAGGTTTTCAGGTTGAAAGGAGTGAAAATGGCGCTGATTTTTACGCCATTGATTTTGTAAAAACCAAAGGTAATTCTAATGGTTTGACGGCTTATAAATTGGTGGATAAAACGGCTTATTTAAGCGTTAATTATTACTATCGTTTAAAGCAAATTGACACGAATGGAAAAGAAAAATTGTCTAAAATAATTAGCATTAAAACAACGAATAAAAATACATTTTCTTTTTCGCCAAATCCCGCTAATACAGCTCTAATAATTAATTCTCAGAATGAAAAAAGCGTATTTCGCGTGTATGATGTATTGGGAAAATTGGTTTTAACGACCGTTGTTGCCGACAATAATCGGGCATTTACGATGGATATTTCAGCTTTAAATTCGGGTAATTATATACTTGAAATGACGACAATTAATGGTGTTAGTTTTAGAGAAAAATTAGTTAAATTTTAGTTGATTTTTAATTGATTTTCAACTAAAAAATGACTCATTTTTTAACTTGTTTTAACTTAATTTTCGGTTGTTGTTGAGTATTTGATTAAGCAATAAAAAGTCACTATTTTGCAAAATAAGCTGATTGAACTGCGCGTTTAATCAGCTTATTTTATGCATTTTTGTTGCGCATTTTTGAAGTCTATTCAGGAAACTTTGAATTAAAAAGAGCGTTTCAAATATTAGATGTAGTCGGCAACTTTAGTTGCCGCGATAAATCACGCGGCAACTAAAGTTGCCGACTACATTTAGGACCCCTCAGTATAAAAGTCTTTTTTTGCTTCTATTGCTTTAATATTGCGTAATTTTGTTAAATAATATTCAATTCATCATATAAAAAACTTATTTATGACTATCAACGTAAGAAAAATCCTATTTTTTGCTTTGTCTTTGTCACTTT
This sequence comes from Saprospiraceae bacterium, assembly GCA_043764555.1. GTDB lineage: Bacteria > Bacteroidota > Bacteroidia > Chitinophagales > Saprospiraceae > JAAFJT01. The sequence goes on along the minus strand of JAYUKJ010000095.1, from coordinate 2,155 downwards.
TTTCTTCTTGCGTGAGCAAAAAAGCAATGCAACAAGTGCAAACAGACTTGTCACTCGCTAACGCGCAACTTGGCAAATGCGGCGAAAGTTTGAACGATTACATGAAAAAATTGGCGGCGGCCGAGCAAGAAAAAGAACGCCTTCGGGGCGAAATCAAAACGGGACAAAGCAACGCTCAAATGCGCGATGAGCAGATTAAAGATTTGAAAGAACAAATCGCCGATACACGCAAACAACGCGACAAAACGGTGGAACAAGTGGGCGATTTGACGGTTTTGTCGCAATCGGCCAGCAATAACATTAAGGCTACGTTGTCGCAATTGGAAGGCAAAGACAAGTATATTAAGCTGTTGCAAGCCGCAAAATCGAAGGCCGATTCCATTAATTTAGCTTTGGCGGTCAATCTGAAAAGTGTTTTGGCAGACGGCGTTAACGACAAAGACGTCGATATTAAGGTTGACAAAACGGTTGTCTTTATTAATTTATCGGACAATATGTTGTTCCTAAGCGGCAGCGCAAGCATTACGAATAAAGCGAATGACGTTTTAGGAAAAATCGCTAAAATTGTCGAATCGAGACCCGATTTGGAGGTTATGGTGGAAGGTTACACGGACAATATGCCGATTTCGAAGGCTTGCATTGACGACAATTGGGATTTGAGCGTCAAGCGCGCGACGTCGGTTGTTCGGGTTTTGCAAAAGCAATTTAAGATTGACCCAAATCGCTTAATCGCGGCGGGTCGTGGCGAATACAACACGTTGGCACCGAACGATACGCAAGAAGGACGGTCAACAAACCGCCGAACGCGCATTATTATTTTGCCAAAATTGAATCAATTTTATGATTTGTTGAATCCCGCAAATGTGCCTGATTGATTGCAATTGATTATACATATTCCCTTGATTTAGAATTATTTATTCGCAATTCTAAAAATTAGGACCCCTCAGTATTTTGAGGTTTTTTAACGTCGGCGCGGTGCAAACCACGCCGACGTTTTTCGTTACACTACTTTATCTGTTTCAGAACCGAGCGACCCGCTGAAACAATGCCGGGCGCTTTTTCCTGTTCCAATAAGGTTTCAATCAAGCCCCGCAATTCGTCTTTCAATTCGGGTACTTTTCGACAAATTTTTTCCAAAACCCGCATCGAAAACGCCCGAATGGCAATGGCAACTGTGGGGTCTTCCAAAAATGTGAAAGACACATCGGCCGCTAATCCCAAGGAATCATCAGGAATATCGGGCATATCCCGCAAAACGCGCATGGTGTTGCGTGCAATAGCGTCGTGTTGCGGCGTTTTGAGATTCAACAGCATTTGTTCCAAATAAGGCGCAATCAGGTGCGCGTTTTTTTCGCCAATTAAGCCAACTGCCCACGCGGCACGTTGACAAATCAACCAATCACTATCAAAAAAACACGTCATTAATGCCGACATCCGCGCCGTATCGTTGCCAATAAGAGCGACAATGCGGAGCGTTTGCGTTTTGGAATGTTCTTGTTCAAGACTCTCGCGGATATTCATGCTTTTAGGATTTTTTTCTTTTTACAACAAAGACTTTGATACATTTTGCACGACTTGGACCACAGATTGAAATAGAGGCACAAATGAAGGGAATTTACTTGAATTTAATAGGCTGTTTTTTTTCAAAAGGACCCCTCAGTATAAAAGCCATTTTCCACTAAAATTTAGCGAAAAATGGCTTTTATACTGAGGGGTCCCTAATTTTCGGAAATCCCTATTTTTTCGCCGCCGTCATGGCTGGTCTAACCTCGATTTTACTCGGCAAAGTCCGTGCGGGCATTTTGATTAAATCGGACACAATTTGACCAATGTCCTCGGGTTGAATTTTCCAAGCATCGGCTTCGTTTGGCGTGTGGTTGTTGAAATGCGTGGCGACCGAACCGGGCATAATGGTGCTGACTTTGATGCCATCTTTCCGCAAATCCAACATAATGGCTTGCGTAAAACCAACCAAACCGAATTTACTGGCATTGTAAGCCGACGCCGTTTCAAAGAAATTGGTGCCTGCCAAACTCGCGATGGAAATGAAATAACCTTGCGACGTTTTGAGGGCTTCCAAAGCCGCTTTTATGCTGTAAAAGACGCCCGTTAGGTTAATATCAATCGTTTCCAACCAATCTTCTTTCGTCAATGT
>JAYUKJ010000094.1:0-1709 GCA_043764555.1 Saprospiraceae bacterium | reverse complement strand
GAAATTTGGAATTTGGAATTTGAAATTCTTTTGAAATCATTGGCACAAAAGCGTTCGATAAACCCGTCGTTAAAGCCGCAACGAGCGGAAATTCACGCGCACCGAACCTAAAAATGGCAAATTCTGCCGTGTTTCCTGCCAAACGATTGCCGATAATCCAAAATATAAAAGTCATCGTGAAGCCATTCAGCAGCGAATAAGCCATTATGGGTAAGCTCAGTTTTATGAATTTATTGAACTGTTCATGGTTAATTGTCGCACTGCCATTTCTGATTAAAACACCGATTAACCACGTGAATCGTATCAACGCGATGCCGATGAGTCCGTAAAAACTGTACGTAAAATCCATGTTTAACCACAGCGGAACTGCCATGGCGAAGGGGGAAATAAGGTTGGAAAGGCTCGAAAAGACGATTATACTGAGGGGTCTGTTTTCAACTGCCCAATAGCCTTCCAAAAAAAAAGGCGCTAAGTTGAGGAGCAAATAAAGGCTGAACAAATCGAAATAGGGTAGAGTTGGAGCCGCCGTTAGAGTGGTTAGAATAAACGTTGGAAACAGTTTTAGTATTAAAAACAAAAATATGCCTAAACAAATGAAAATCAAGGAGATAGAAAAATAAGCGCTGCGTTTTTCGGACGTTTCCACGCTCGGCATAAAGGCGAGCAGGCTTTGAAGCAAGCCATTAATCCAGAAATAACTGAGGCTGGCGCCAATGAAAATGAGCGTTTCAAACACACCAATGGCGCTTATCGACAAACTTGATTTTGCCAATAAAAAAGACGTGAGGACAAAGCCAATTTGCCGCGTTATTTGGCTCGCTTGCAGGGCGAAGGTGAGCGTGATTTTCAAGTAAATAAATTGAATTCAACTTTCCAAAAGTTTTTAACTTTTGGAAAGTTCTCGTTTATTGGAACGTCGTGTTTTTCAGGATAGAAAGGCTTTGATTGCCGCAGCAAAACAACAAGTCAAGGACGCTTAAATCGGGTATAAACGCGTAACGGTCGTTGAATAGTTGACTGTAAGGAACGGCATTTGAGGCGCTGTTTATTTTTGGATTTATTTTATGTCTAAAATCGGACCCCTCAGTATAAACGCCTTCGTAAGTGCTTGATAATGAAATATTTACGTTTTTTTCTATTTTCAATAATTTAAAAATAACGGTTAAAATTTCAACGTTGTAATCCAGTAAATAGTCAAATTGTTGATTGAAAAAGCGCTCAAAAACGGGTGCGTAAAAATTCCAAAATGGCGCCGAGCCGTAAGCCGTTTGCAGCGTTCGCCAATGTTGTTTTTGCCAATCGACATCATAGGCAATTTTAACGTTTTTAATGCTTCTAACATCTTCAAAATCGCCCCCAAAATCGCCCTTAATATCCTCATCATTTTTATTATTTCTACGTAAAGGAACGCTCAAAATTTGCAAACCATTGGCACCCGCAATGTGGCAACGGTTGCGGTAACTGCCTTTTTGAAAATGCTCGTGCGCTTCTATGACGACGTTTTCGGTTTGCGCACAGCGGGCGAGGTAGTCAATCGGTGGAAAAAATTGAGATTCAATTAAAATAGAATGCATGGATTAAAATTAAAATTTAAAATAATTGCTTAAACGTAACGCGATTAAGGTCGCGATGTCGTAAAATATTGTTGATTTTCTACGATTTTCGCGACTTTAAGGTCGCGTTACATTTACAAATTAAAAAACAAAAAG
>JAYUKJ010000093.1:0-21136 GCA_043764555.1 Saprospiraceae bacterium | reverse complement strand
AACACTTTTTTTTATTTTTCATCTAAAATCACTACGCATAATGAAAAAACGGTTACTGCTCCTTCTGAGCATGGCACTGCTTACTATCGGCACGGCGCTCGCTCAACGGACTATTACAGGTTCGGTCAAAGACGACAAAGGCGAGGCGATGGTCGGCGCAAGCGTTGTTGTTAAAGGCACAACAACAGGTACGGTCACGGACATTGACGGCAAATTTAGCCTCAATGTACCAAAAGACGCGGCTACTTTAGTCGTTAGCTTTACAGGTTACGCATCTAAAGATGTGTCACTCGGTACATCAAATGTTGTTGATGTCACACTTACAGAAGGCGTTGGCTTATCAGAATTGGTTGTTGTTGGTTACGGCACGCAACAAAAGCGTAATATCACGGGTAGTGTAGGCACTGTAAGAGGCGAAGATATTGCTGCTTTGCCCGTTCAGAGTTTTGATCAAGCCCTTCAAGGTCGCGTTGCAGGCGTCAATGTGAGCCTTCCAAACGGCGTTTTGAACAACCAACCCGTTTTTCGGATTAGAGGTATCAGTTCTATCAATTTGAGTTCATTTCCTTTAATTGTTCTTGATGGCGTACCTACATTTAGCGCAGACCCAGCTCAAAACTCGGCAGCAAACAATCCTTTGTCTAATATCAATCCGAACGATATTGAAAGTATCGAAATCTTGAAAGACGCTTCGGCGGCGGCTATCTACGGCTCTCGCGCAAGTGCGGGTGTGGTGTTAATCACGACAAAACGGGGTAAAAAAGGCAAAACCAAGGTTAGCTATGACTCTTGGGCAAGTTTGACAACGCCTGCGCGTTTGCCTAATTTGTTGAATGCTTCACAATTTAGCGAAATCAAAAATGAAGCACGTGCTAACTCGCCTGTTGCGGGCAACCGGCCAGCCGCGTTCTTTTTGGATACCATCAATGGTCAAATTGTAGATACAAAGTGGAGTGACCTTATCTATCGTCAAGGTTTCTCTCACAACCACAATTTGAACTTCTCTGGCGGTAACGACAATACGAATTACTATCTGTCTTTGGGTTACACTGACCAACAAGGTATGATTGTGGCCAACAGTTTCAATCGTTCTTCGGCACGTTTAAACCTTGACCACAATGTTACCAAGAGCTTTAAAATTGGTGGTATTGTTGGTTACAGCAAAAATTTTAATAAGGCTCCAAACACAGGTTCACTACCTGGTCAAGCGTTCAACACGGGTGGTTTGGCGCGTATTGCGTTCAACTTGACACCAAATGTTGCACCACGTAACGCGGATGGAAGCTACAATCTTAGCACAAATAATCAGACGGGGCAAGGTAAAAATACAGTTGGTGTTCAGTGGCAAAATCCTGTTGCTTTAGCTGAATTGAACCGCTTTACGTCTGAGGCAAATCAAATTCAAACAACAGTTTATGGTCAAGTAGATTTGATGAAAGGGCTTTATTTCCGCACGCAATACGGTATTGACAATTTAGCATTTGAAGTCCAAACGTATCAATCAGCACTTCACGGTGACGGCTTCGGCAGCAATGGATCTTCGACAAATGCTTTAGTCAAAAACAGCCGTTGGAACTTCCAAAACATCTTGAACTACGATGTAACGGTGGCTGATGATCACAATTTGACACTTTTATTGGGTAACGAACAGCAATCCACGACAAGTGAAGGTTGGGGTATAAATCGCACTAACCAAACTGACCCGTTTTTTTCCAGTTTACAGGGTACATACACAGTAGCTCTGCCCGTGAACAATTTCCAATCAGAAAATTATCTATTATCTTACTTTGGACGTGCAAATTATGCATACAACCGTTTATTTAGCGCAACGGTTAATGTACGTCAAGATGAATATTCAGCATTTGCAGTTGGGCAAAAATTGGGTGTTTTTTGGGGTGCGTCAGCAGGTTTAAGCATTTCAGAATTAGGATTCTGGAAAAATGCGGGACTCGACAAATCTATCAACTACTTGAAATTACGCGGTAGCTACGGTACGGTTGGCAACAATCAAGGTTTGAATGATTTCTCATCTTTCGGTTTGTACAACTCAGGTCTGTATGGTACAACGGGAACAATTGCGATTCAGCAAATTGCGCGCCCTGATTTGAGCTGGGAAACCAGTAAAAAAACGGACGTAGGTATTGCATTTGGCTTGTTTGGTGATAAAATTACAGGTGAAGTTTCCTACTTCCTTAATGATATTGACGGCATCCTTTTGTCAGCACCACAAGCACCTTCAAAAGGTATCGGCACTGTTAATAGTGGTGGTGTTGTTGCAGGTTCTAACGGTTTGTTGACAAATATCGGCGCAATGCGCAATAGTGGTTGGGAATTCAGTTTGAGTGGTACGCCTCTCAAAATGGATAAATTCAAATGGACATCTAACTTTAATGTTGCATTTATAAAAAATGAAGTGACTGCCCTTTTCCAAAATACAGATATTTTCTCAACGACGGCGGGCTTGGAGCAAACAAACGTAACGCGTGTAGGTTTGCCTGTTGGTAGCTTGTTTGTTGTGCCGACTGCGGGTGTTAATCCTGCAAACGGTCGCCGTATTTTTGTCAATGCTAAAGGCAGACAAGTACAATATGCCCACAACGAAGCAACACCTTGGACGTATGTAGATGATGGTAGTACAGCACCAGCCATCAATATTGCAGTGGATGGCATTACCCAAGGACCTACTTTACCAACTTGGTTTGGTTCATGGGACAATACATTCAGCGCGTATGGTTTCGATTTGAATATCCAAACACAATACAGTGGTGGCAATTTGATTTATAACGGTACAAAAGCTGGTCTTCGGGATATGCGTGTTTGGAATAACCACACGGATGTATTGAAGCGTTGGCAAAAAGCGGGCGATGTAACGGATATTCCGCGCGTTGTTTGGAGTGATAATGTTTCAAATGGTTCAGGTATTCAAATCTCTGAAAACGTTGAAAAAGGTGACTTCATTCGTATTCGTAACATCACTTTGGGCTACACTATTCCTAAGAGTATTTTAAGCAAAATCCGCATGAACAGCGTTCGTATTTACGCGAATGTGAACAATGCGTTTTTGTTTACAAACTACACAGGTACTGACCCTGAAGTATCAACAAACGGTAACAGCAACTTAACACCAGGTATCGACAGAAACTCTGCGCCAATGGCTCAATCGTTCTTGTTTGGTCTTAACTTAGGTTTCTAATTAGGGAATTATTTAATTTAAAAATCTAATTGTACAATCTATTTCTGGTTCATAAAGTGTTCGCAATCAATCGAATACTAAGGGGTAGGCTGCACAATAATAAAAATATTTTTGAAATGAAAAACGTATTAAAGTTAGTGGCTTTCGTCCTATTGACTGTCGGGGCGGGGTCTTGTCAAAGAGACAAACTAAACCCTGCTTCGCCTGTCTTCGTTTTGGACAATTTGGCATTTAGCACACCTACGCGTATCCAAAGCCAGGTTTATGGGCTTTATGATGCTTGCAAATCAGGTGCATTTTTAGGTTGCCGCATGGCTGCTTTTATGGACATTCGGGGTGAAGAATTCATCAACCGTACGCAAAATGCTGTAACGGGTTTGACAACTTGGAACCAGTCATTTTTCAATGGTACAAACGAAGTCGGTTATTTTTGGCAAACGGGTTATGCCGTTATCAATCAATGCAACAACTTCATTGACGGATTGAACGCTAATGCAAAAGTTTTGAATGATCCAAAACTTCAATTACAATATGAAGCAGAAGCACGTTTTGTGCGTGCTTTGTCATATTCCTATTTGGTAACGCTTTATTGCCGTCCTTTTGCGGAAGCAAATGGAGCGTCACGTGGTTTGCCTTTGCGTTTGAATGCTGAAAAAGATTTGAACAACAACGACTTAGCACCAAGCGACGTCGCTGCTATTTATGCTCAAATTTTGAAGGATTTAGACTTTGCAGAAGCTAATTTAGCTTTAACAAATGGTTCAGCTTTATTGAATACAACAAGAGCGCACCGCAACACGGCAATTGCCCTCAAAACGCGCGTCTATTTAGCGATGCAACGTTGGGCAGATGTGATAACAGAAGCGAATAAAATTGTTTCTACGGCTGGACTTTTCAAATCTTCAACGGGTGTGACGCACAACTTGATGCCAGATATTGCCGTAACTTTTGCATCACCTTACGTGACTGCGGAAAGCATTTTCTCGTTCCCTTTCTCGGATGTTGACCAACCGGGTACGCAAAACTCAATCGCTTTGTATTGGGCAGCAGCACCAATTGGAAACGGTGAATACAACTTGAATTTGACAGCAGGCGTAGGTATTGCAGTGGATACGCCAAGTTTCCGCGTAGCAGATTCACGTCGTAAATTTATCTCAAAATCGGGTACTTTGACCTATTTGAACGGTAAATTTCCGACTGGACCAATCAATATTGACTATATGCCCATCATTCGCTATGCAGAAGTTTTATTGAATTTGGCAGAGGCGACAACGCGTAATTCAACAACAATTGACACCCGTGCTATTGCTTTGCTCAACGCCGTTCGTCAACGTTCTGACGCAGGTGTCACTTTTGCGGCGGCTGATTTTGCAACGACTGATGCTTTGCGCAATGCGATTTGGAAAGAACGCCGTATTGAGTTCATCGGCGAAGGTTTCCGTGCTTTTGATATTACGCGCAACTTATTGCCATTCCCTGCAAAAACAGGTGCAGCAGCAGTAGCAGTAGCATCACCAAACTACGTGTATCCGATTCCAGCAAGTGAAATCGCCGTCAATAAGTTGATGAAGCCGTAATATTTGCCGTCCTTTTCAAAAAAGAGACCCCTCAGTATAAACGCTGACTTTTGCTCAAAATGAGTGTTAAATGGCTTTTATACTGAGGGGACTTTTTTTTCTTAAAAATAAGTAACCACTTTCGACGAACACCAAAAATGCGGGCTGCATCAATACGCGCTCACGCGTTTTTCAGAGAATATCAGATAATTTCTCTCCTCCAAAAAGCCTACAATTTCCTTTGATCTACCATTATTGAGGTATTTCAGCTACCAAAAATGGTCGTTCATCTTTTTGATAAGAAAAAAATAAACACTCTGTACGACAGAAAAAAAACAGTTGTACATTCAACTTTCATTTCAAAACACGTTCCGCACGTCAATTAAAATTTATTTAAATTTATTATTTCTTCATTTAAAATCTAATTCGTACAATGAAAAAAGTTTTACTTCTTTTGAGCATGACCCTACTGGCTATCAGCAGTGTGTTAGCTCAAAAAACAGTGACGGGTAAAGTCTCTGACGACAAAGGCGAGGCCATGGTCGGCGCAAGTATCGTCGCTAAAGGAACAACCAACGGCACCGTTACGGATGCCAATGGCAATTTTAGCTTATCAGTACAAAAAGATGTGACGACTTTGGTCATCTCTTTTGTCGGTTTTGATGTTGTAGAAGCACCCGTTAAGGATGTTATGAACATTACGCTGGCCGAGAACAAGGCATTGAATGAAGTTATCGTTGTTGGTTATGGTACGCAAAGCCAAAGAGACAAGGTATCTTCGGTAGCTCGCATTGATGGTTCAGATATTGACAATATGCCCGTTGTTGGTATTCAACAAATGTTGCAAGGACAAGCTGCTGGCGTCCAAATCGTTGGAACATCGGGTATGTTGGGCGCAAACGCAGCGGTTAAAATCCGCGGCGTAGGTTCTATCAATGCGGGTGGTAACCCACTTTATGTTGTTGATGGCGTGCCACTTAATGATGATGCCTACTCTTTCCAATTAGGATCTTCCACTGCTTTGAATCCATTGGTCAACTTGAATCCCAATGATATTGAGAGTATTTCTGTTTTGAAGGACGCTTCTGGAACGGCGATTTACGGCTCGCGTGGTTCAAATGGTGTCATTTTGATTACTACTAAGAAAGGTAAGGTTGGTAGAAACAGCGTTAGCGTTGATTACTACACGGGCAGTTCTAAGCCGTCTTTTTTGTTGGACATGATGAATCCTGACCAATACCGCAAGTTTTTGACAGATTATCAAGGTGCTACGGGATTAGCAGCAACTGGCTACGACTGGCAGAAAGCCTTATTGAAAACGGGACGCATCACCAACTACGGCATCAATATGTCGGGTGGCACGGAAAAAACACAGTATTACATAGGTGGTTCATACGTTGACCAATCCAGTTATACGATTGGCAATACTTTGAATCAATTGAGTGGTCGTTTGAATTTTACTCACCGTGCAAGTGATTGGTTGAAAGTTGGCGCCAACATTTCACTCAGTCGCGTTGTGAGTGACCGTATTTATTCGGATAACTCCACTTTTGCTCCCTTGACGGCGGCTTATTTGCAAGACCCTACTATTGAGCCTTTCGATGCAAGCGGCGCTTATAAGCGTTTGGGTTTCATTCCAAACTTGCTTGCTATTGAGGATTTATCCGTTACGGACTATAAAACGCGGCGAACCATTGCCAATGCTTTTCTCGAATTCAACCTTGCTCCGGGTTTGACATTCAAAACCGATTGGGGTATTGACCAATACAATACAAACGAAACATTCCGTTTTCCAGACATCGTTTCTGCGTCGGGTTCGGGTGAACGCATCACGCGTGACGACAATAAATGGTTGACAACCAATACGTTGAATTATTTTAAAGACTTTGGCAAAGGCACCGAGTTTAGAATCGTTGCAGGTCAAAGCTTCGAAACATCCTTGTACGAAGACATTGATGTAGCGGGTTCTGGTTTTGCGGCTGATGCCTTGCGCAACGTGATATCGGCGGCGACGAAAACCACAACTGAGGCAACGCGTAGCGAGTGGGCGCTTAATTCATTTTTCGTTCGTCCCACTTTTAGATTGAATGACAAGTATAGTGCTGAAGTATCTTTCCGCAGAGACGGATCTTCTCGATTTGGTGCGAACAATCGATTCGGTAATTTTTGGTCAATTGGTGGTGCTTACTTAATTTCCAACGAAAATTTTTTGAAGAATGTCAAAGCCATTCAAAATATTAAAGTTAAAGTAAGTTACGGACTTGTGGGTAACGATAGAATTAGTGGCGGTAGAGGTGGCAATTTTGCTTCTTTGGGACTTTATGGTTCAGGAATTTTGTCTGATTATTCAGGTTTGGCGGGTTTAAGACCAACCCAAGCGGCAAATCCAGACTTACGTTGGGAACAAACGTATCAGTTTAATACAGGTTTGTCATTCGATTTATTCAAAAACCGCATCAGTGTCGAAGCAGAATATTACAACAATAACGTAAAAGACTTGCTACTTGATTTCCCACTTTCGGAAGTTTCAGGTTTGACTTCTATCTCGCGTAACGTTGGTAAAATGAACAATACGGGCGTAGAGTTGTCGCTCAATACCATTAATATTCAAACGGCTGGCGGTTTCAGATGGACAACACGTTTCAACATTGCTGCTAACCAAAATAAAATAACGTCTCTTGATGTCCCGGGTATTGCGAAAGACCCCGAAGGTAATCGCTTCCTCGACAACGGTATCCTTCGTGCTGTGGAAGGCAAAAGCGTGGCAGAGTTTTATCTTTCACCTTACAAAGGCATCAATCAAACAAATGGCAATGCTGAATGGATGGGTAAGACATCAACGGGTGCTGATACGATTGTAACATCTGTTCGGGCTGCCGACCGTCGCTATGTTGGTTCGGCTTTGCCTAAATTCTTTGGTGGTTTTACCAATGTTTTGTCGTACAAAGGTTTTGAATTGAATACTTTCTTGACGTTTAGCGCTGGCAACAATGTTTTTCTTGGTGAGCTTAATTTTACTGAAAATCCAGCTAACAATACTTTCAACAAATCAAAAGCCTTACTCAACTACTGGAGCGAAGACAACAAAAGTGGCGCCGCTACTTTCCCCGCAAAGACAAGTACATCCCGCAATTTCTTCGCCTCAAACTCGACGAATCAAATGTTGGATGGCTCTTATATGCGTTTGCGCAACGTGACCTTGTCTTACACTCTACGTGGCAAACAGTTGGGAACAAAAGCATTTGAAAGTGCCAGAATTTATGTCAGTGGCATGAATCTTTGGACGATGCGCGCAAAAGGTTGGGAAGGACGCGCACAAGACCCTGAAGTATCGGATGCTGGTAACAGCAATGTTCGTCAAGGGCGTTCATTCTTTACACCACCACAAGCACAGACAATTCAAGTCGGTGCAAGTGTCACTTTCTAAGGATTGTCTGGTTGAGGGGACCCCTCAGTATCTTTACGAAAATAAGGATAATCAGTCGTTTTTAAATAACTTTAATTTAAAAAATAGTCATTTCATTATGAAAAAATATATCAAGTCGTTTGTCATTTTAGGCAGCGTATTGTGTTTGCTCACAACCGCTTGCAACGACCAGTTGAATCTGCAACCAGAGCAAAGTCTCTCGCCGAGCGCCGCTTTTGCGAATGAACTGGCAGCCACTGCATCCTTGATTGGCGTTTATAGTTTTGCCCAAGAACTGAATGTTTTCGGTTCGGTTCCTGCCATTATTGGCGATTTCCAAGCGGACAATGTTGATTTTGTCGGCTCTTTCCCGACTTTGCAGGACATCAAAACCTACATCCAGATTTCTGATAACGCCACTATTCGTAGTGCTTGGTCGAACCACTACCGGGTTATCTTAGCCGCTAATGCGGTTATCAAATTCGCTCCAAGCGTTGATGACAAAGGTTATACTGACGCTAAGAAAAAGCAACACGTTGCTGAGGCTAAGTTCATGCGCGCCTTAACTTATTTCAGCTTGGTCAACCTTTGGGGACAACCTTTCACCTTTCAAAATGGTGCAACACCGGGTGTGCCGATTGTTACAACACCCGATGCACTTGATGGTAAAGCTATTTTGCCAGCACGTAATTCGGTTGCTGAGGTATATGCTCAAATTGAAAAAGATTTAACTGAAGCGTCTCCTGACTTACCAGCTACTTACAGTTCAGCCGACCAAACAAGAGGTAGGGCAACGAAAGGAGCAGTAGCAGGTCTTTTGAGCCGTTTGTATCTTTACAAAGGCGACAATGCTAAAGCAATCACAAGTGCTGACGGTGTTTTAGGTGCCACAACGCTCTACAACTTGGCAGCTAATTATAGCTTTTTTGACCAAAATGGGGTAGAAGACGTCTTCGCAATCCAGATGACTATTGGTGATAACTCACGCACAGGTTCAGGTGGTTGGGCATCGTTTTACAATCCTGCAGAAAAAGGCGCACGTGGTGATTGCCCGATGGCTCCCTCATTAATTGCGGCATTTGATACAACAAGTGACAAACGTTACACAACAATGCGTCAATTAGGAGCAAATAAGCGTTTTTATACGACTAAATTCCCGGACGCTGTCAACAATTCGGACAATGCACCCATCATTCGGACGACAGAAGTATTGTTGAACAAGGCAGAAGCATTGGCGAAAAGCAGCACAACTGTAAGCACTGATGCGATTACGTTGGTCAATCGTTTGCGGACACGCGCTGGTTTAGCCGCTTTGGCTGCTGCGGATTTTGCAACGCCGCAAGCGTTAGTAGATGCTATCTTGGACGAGCGTCGTAAAGAATTGTGTTTTGAAGGACATCGCCGTATGGACCTGCTTCGCAACGGAAAATCGCTTCGTGCAACGGGTGTCGGTGCAGGTGCATTATCCGCACCGGGTGCAACACGCGTTGTCATGCCAATTCCTCAAAGAGAGATTGACTTAGGCGCAGCATTGCCACAAAATGCTGGTTATCAATAACTTAATTTTTCTCTTATCAATACAAGCGGCTGCCTCGATTCATTGAGACAGCCGCTTTTTATTACACTATGCTTGTTTATAAGAAGATACCGCCATCGATTTGCTCGAATTTATACATAAACTGAAATAAAAAACATTGATTATCAACGAATTACAAATTTTAGGACCCCTCAGTATAAAGCCTAAAAAAGCCCAATTGTCAACAACAATTGGGCTTTTTTACGCGTTATACTGGGGTTTTCTCAAACACCCTCCACGCCTCTCAATGCTACCCGTTTTTTCAAATCCAATTTCAACGAAAAAATGTGCGACACCTGCACCGCCGACACATTGCCAATATTCGTCAAACCATAGTCAACCACCAAGCGACCGAGCCGTAAGCCAAGACCAAAATTCGGTTGGAAATTCAGCTCTGTCCCGTTTAAATCAGTTTTCAGCCGTTGAAAATTGCCAACGCCACCGCGCAACCAAATATTTTTTTGATACTCTATCTCAATGCCAAAACGCGGGTCAAGATTAAACGCTTTTGCCGAGACCAAAACGTTGCGTTGTCCGTCCGTCGCGACGCCCGCGTCGGCTTCGACCGTTAAATTGACGTTTTTACTGAGGGGGGTCACATACGCCGCACCGAGAAAAAAAGTCGGCTTCGTAATCTCCACCGACGTCTTTGGAATCGCATTGCCCGAACTTGAGAAAGCCAGTTTTTCAGCCGCCGTCAAAGTCGCCGTCCATGCATTGTAAGTTGTTGTAATGTCACGACCAACTGCTGCCAATCTGAATCTACCAATTTTGTATTGAATGCCCAAATCGGCGCCCAAACCCCAAGCGCCCGCGAGTGTGCCAATGACGCGTCGAATGACTTTTACATTGCCGCCAATTGATAGGTTTTCGCTCAATAATTGCGAATATGAGCCTTGAACGGCGTAGTCTGCCGCCGAAAACGAGCGAACATCAGCGTAATTAATGCTACCATCGGGTCCAATCAAATTCAAAGTATAAGGAATATTATCGATGCCGAAGCGAATAACGGACACGCCAATCGTCCGCTTTTTATCGCCGCCTAAAGGTTTGGCGAAGCCTAAAAAATCGTATTTGGCCACGCCCGCAAACCATTCTGAATGCATCAATCCGAGTTGAACGGGCGCCTCGATGCTCGATAATCCTGCGGGATTCCAGTAGGAAGAATAGACGTCGCCCGTCGTTGCTGTCACCGCGCCACTCATGCCATGCGCCCGCGCGCCAACGCCAATCGACAAAAAATCGTTGGAATAAACAACCTGCGCTTTGCCTATGCTGAATCCGAAGGCTGCAAGAAGTGTAATTGTAATTATTTTCTTAATCATTTGTAAATCAGTGATTTATGTTCTCTAAAAAAGGACCCCTCAGTATAAAACGACTTTTTGGGTAAAATAACGCTGCAAAATTAAAATACCTTTCCGAAATGCGACAACTTTAACACTTTTGCTTTCTTTTGTTTTTTTAAATTGACGAGACAATGAAATTGAAAACCCTTTTTGGCGCCATTGCCGCCTACATTTTACTCCTTTTCAGACACGGCTACGTCTTTGGCTCGGGTGACCAATCTGAGATGCTGCCTTATGCTAAATACTTAGCAGACAATAGTTTATACACTAAAGATTTTTATATCCAAAGCATTGCTGCCTTTGTGCCAAATGAGCGTTTAATCTTTTCAAAAGGCTTATCTTTTTTCGTAGATTATTTGCCCGAATTGACGTTTGCCGTCCATTCAATAGCCACTATTTTTCTAATTTTAGGACTGTATCGATTGGCGCAAATATGGCTTACTACTGAGAGCGTGCGTTGGATTGCCGCGCTCGCACCGATTTTTATATTGTACAATATCAATCTTGGCGGCAATGAACTCTATTATAACTCATTGACACCCAGCTATTTAGCGCAAGTCGTCGGACTGTGGGCGTTTGTTCTCATTTTTAATGGCTACATCGATAGGTCTTATTTGTTAATATGTTTAGCCACCTATATTCACCCCTTGATTGGCATTCAATTATGGCTTATCGTGGTTTTAATAGATGTTTTTTTTAAATGCACAGAGGAAGAATACGAAACTTGGACGACCATTATTCTCATAAATATAGGCTATTTATTGACGGCTGGTTTCTATGTTTTTAGAATAAAAAATGGCTACGATGCGGGCAATATTTCCAACGAAACATTCCTCAATATCATCGAATTTCGGGCGCCACATCACTATTTTCCTAACTATTTCCCCCTACTCGGTTGGTTCATTTTAATGCCTTTATTTTTCATTTATTATATCGTCGGCGAGCCTTTGTTGCGCCTTTTATTGGCCCTCATTTTGGGCGGCTGCGTGGTTTATACTTTTGGGGTTTTGGTCATGGAATCGCCAACAATCATGAGTGTACAGTGGTTTTCAACTACTATTTGGCTTAAAACCTTCTCAATTATGATTTGCATCGGTTTGATAGAATCATTTTTTTTGGAAAAAAAAGGACGTGCAAAATGGTTAATTGATGCTTGGTTTCTAACGTTTTTGGTGGCTTGTTCGTTCATGTCGCTTATTTTTATGACCCCTCAGTATCGGTTGTTTAAAAACAAAAATTACGACTTTTTAACGACCGAATTAATCAAAACGCCCGATGTCAATATCGCTCTAAAAGCTAAAGAATTGACGCCTCGAGACGCGCTATTTTTGATTCCTTCCGATGTATCAAGTTTTAGATATTGGAGCGAACGGTCAATTTTTATTGATTACAAAGCCATCAATCACCGTCAAACCGTCTTTGGGGAATGGTATAAACGCATCCAGAATGTGTATAAAATTAGCTTGGATGATAGATTAAGAAACGCCGATTTGCCTTACCTTGCAAATGAGAATTTTAAGCAATTGAAAGAAAACGATTTTCTACAATTCGCTCAAAATCAAGGTATTACGCACGTTTTGACGTTTAAGAATTGCGTTTTGAATTTTCCTAAAATTGGAGAGAATGAAGCATATATTTTGTATAAAATTCAGTGAGCATCATGCTTAAACGTAGCGCGCGCTTAAGGTCGCGGCGAATAAGCACATACTTGGGATGAAGCGTTCAATAAACCGCGACTTGAAAGTCGCGTTACTGAAAATACTGAGGGGTCCTCAAAATTTGTTTTTAATCAGAAAAAGATTAATTTTACTATGTCAAACTTCTAAAATGACGTTTAATTATGATTGATTATGCTCAAAAAATATTAGAATCACCTGATGCACCGCAGCAAATTGAGGCATTGATGGTGACAATAAACGAAGAAAAACGCCGCCGTCGCGATTTTCGAGAATGGGTGACGCCTAATGTGAAAGCTGAATTTATCAACGGTGAAGTGATTGTTCACTCACCCGTACAAAGGCGTCATTGGCGTATTACGGACTTGCTTTCGAGTATTTTAAGTGTCTTTGCGGGATTGCATAAACTTGGAAGTGTCGGGACTGAAAAAGTTATGATTGCGCTACCACGCAATGACTACGAACCCGATTTGGTCTTTTTTTCAAAAGAAAAAGCGGCTAATTTTCACGACGAACAAGTGCTTTTTCCCGCGCCTGATTTTATCGTCGAAATTTTATCCAAAAGTACGGCTGCCAAAGATAAAGGCATCAAAAAACAAGACTATGCGGCGAACGGGATTAAGGAATATTGGATTATTGACCCGATAAAGGAACAAATTTTGCAATACGTCTTGTTTTCATCAACCGATAAACAATATTTACCCGCTAAGATTTTTAACATGGACGACGAAATCGAAAGCTGGGTTATTAAGGGTTTTATCATTCCCGTCCGCGCCATTTTTGATGAAGAAACCAATTTGGAAACCTTACAAAATATAATCCAGTCCGTGTAAAATCAAAAAAGGCTTGCAAAACACGTGTTTTGTAAGCCTTTTTTGATTTTATACTGAGGGGTCCCTTTTTTGCAACAATTCATCAGAAAATCCATTGTTAAGAAATGTTCGTAGTTACGGAATAGGATTCATCAATAGACAAACTTATTAAAATTGGTTTAGGTATGATTTTAGGAGTATGATATAAAACAATTCTATTACATAGTCGCCTCGCCAAATCGCCTCTACCGTAAATCCGCTAAGAAAACCATAACGAAAACAACTATTTGATTATCAACAAATTATCTCTTAATTTTGCCTTTCAAACTTATCATCAATTTGAACAACCATTTAAGTCAATGAATTTTTCTGCACCAAACCACATTACATTCGGACTACTGTTTACCCTAACTCTTACCGCCCCTTTCAGTACATCCGCTCAACCAAATTACACTGCTAACGACCGCGTTGTGCCTTACAGCGGCAGCTTTCGTGCGGGCGTTAATTTCGACATTTTTCGCGGTTTTTCCGACGAAGATTTAGCCAATCTTGCCGCTGGTAATCCAAAACTCGGCGCAACGGGCATCGGTGCTAAAGCCGTGCGGCCCGCCTTTTTTGAGGAGTTTGCCGCCGTTTTTGGTTATGATTCACGCGACAATGCCTTCAAATATTACGATACGTTGGGTTTAAAAGACAATACCTTAATCGTCGGTTTTCCGTCGCCTGAGCATCAAGACACGGCGTTTTATTGTCCGTCGGTGCGCTCGACGGTTTTCAAAAATCTCTACGAACCGATTTGGGACAACGGCGCAAACGGAACGCCCGTCAATGACAACAATTACTACGCTTTATATATTTGGCGAATTGCTAATAAGTTTAAAAAGCAAGTCAAATTTTGGGAAATTTGGAATGAACCAGGCCTTGATTTCACGGGTGGCAAGGGTTGGCTCAACAAAGGTGCGCCCGGAAATTGGTGGGATAACAATCCCGAACCGTGCGATTACAAGCTCCGTGCGCCGATTCAGACCTACGTTCGGATGCTCAGAATCAGTTATGAAGTTATCAAAACGGTGGACCCAAATGCGTACGTTGTGACGTCGGGACTCGGTTTTCCCGCGTTTTTGGACGCTATTTTGCGCAATACGGACAATCCGAACAACGGCGCGAAGACCCCTCAGTATCCGCTAGGCGGCGGCGCTTATTTTGACGGCATCGGCTATCACGCCTATCCACATTTTGACGACGCATTACGGGTTTATAACATTCAACGACAGGCTTTTGACTATTTTAGACATTCTGACGCGGCGGGTGCAGACATGGGACGGACGAAAGAATTGTTCGATAAAGTGCTGCGGGATTATGGTTACAATGGTCAACGCTTTCCAAAAAAAGAATATTTAGTAACCGAAGCGAACGTGCCGCGCAAGGAATTTGGCGATTTTGCAGGCTCGCAAGATTTGCAACGCAATTGGGCGGCAAAGGCAATTGTTAGTTGTTTGAAAAATGACATACGTCAACTCCATGTTTTCAAAATTGCGGAGGAAACCACGCTGGAAACGGCGACTTACAGCTTCGATGTTATGGGTTTTTATGAGCATTTGAATTACAACAATAAATTGCGGCCAAAACTCACGCAACTCGGTGTTTCTTACCGTTCGGCAAGCCAAATTTTATTTGGGAAAGGCTACGATTCCATTCAAACACGGGCGTTGAATTTGCCACAAAATGTTGACGGCATTGCGGTTAGAGATTCAAACGGCGTTTTGACCTACGTGCTTTGGGCAAAAACGACGGTCGATAGGAGTGAGGTTGCCAGCGCAAGATATTCATTTCCAAGCAATTTTGGATATACAGAACTCATCAAGCGTGATTGGGCGTTTTCTGAAAACCAAAACTTGACGGCTATTTCAGCACAAAATATTATTCTGTCGGCAACGCCCATTTTTCTAACGGAGCAAAAAATTAGGGTATCAAAACAGTTTGCTTGCGAAGGCGAGCCGATTCAATTTGAAGATGTGACCCCCTCAGTATCGCGCACTTGGACGGTGGAAACGGGACTCAATCAGACGGTTTCAGAGACGACAAAGGCGTTTTCACGCACTTTTTCTCAAAGTGGCGAATACCGTATTTTGCTCGATTCTAAGGATGCAAACGGCGCTATTTTTTCAAAACAAACGCTCTTGATTTCGATTGAAAAACCGGCTGTTGTTGATTTTACGGCCGCTATTCAGTCGCCTTACGTATTGCTGAAAAGTTTAACGACTGTGAATGCAGATTCCATTATTTGGACATTTTCGGACGGAACGCGCGATAATTTGCCTGAATTGAAGAAAGTTTTTTATCAAAACGGCACGGTCACCATCCGATTAACGGCGGTCAATCGTTGCGGTACGCCAAGTTTGACGAAGACTTTGACGATTCAAACGGCGGTGCAAACGCCGCCTGCTTCGACGGCAAATCAGGGGACCCCTCAGTATAATGCGCCTTTTCGGGCGGGTGTGAATGCCCGTTTTGTGGAAGGTTGGACGGACGAACAAATTGCGGATATTTCCGCAGGCAACAAGGAAAAAAGTGTGGAAGGCGTCGGTGCCAAGTCATTTCGGACGTCGTTGCCTGAATATTTTACTAAGTTTTGGGGTGTTAATATTCGTAAAAATGCCTTTCAACATTTTGAAAATTTGGACTTACGCGACCTTACTTTGACAATTGGTTCGCCCGATTCTACGCACCGCGACCCGAATTTTTATTGTTACAAAGAGCAATCTCAGTTGTTTAAAAATATGTATTTGGACATTTGGAACGCGGATAAATCGGCGGTGAATGACTCAAATTATTACGCGCGCTACGTATCAGATTTGGTAAAAACATATAAGAAACAAGTTAAGTTTTGGGAAATTCACGACACGCCCGGTTGGGATATTGAAGGCAAGAATGGTTGGAAACCGCGCAACTGGCAACACAATTGGTGGGAAAATCAGCCCGACCCTTGCGAAATCGGTATTCAAGCGCCCGTTTCGCACCTTGTGCGCATGATGCGGATTGCTTACGAAGTCATAAAACGGGAAGATTCGACGGCTTTTGTGGTCTATTCGGGGTCTGGATTTACGAGTTTTTTGGATGCCGTTTGCCGCACAACTGATAATCCGACGGAAGGACTTTCGACAGCAAGTCCTCAGTATCCGCTCGGTGGCGGTGCTTATTTTGACGCCGTTTTGTACAATGTTTTTCCTCATTTCGATGGCTCTTTAGCAACTTATGACCAAGCACTCGGGCGGGTTGTTTACAAGCGAAACACGGATGCGGCGGCGGCGAGTATTACACGGCAACGGGACTCTTTACAGTCTGTTTTAAAGCATCATGGCTACGATGGGCGTCAATTCCCTGAAAAACGCTTCTTAATTGGTGAAATTAACGTGCCACGGAAGGCTTTTAGCAATTCGATGGATTTTGGCTCAGAGGAGATTCAACGCAATTTCATATTAAAATCTTATGTAACGGCTGCGATGAATGGCATTGTGCAAATGAACGTTAAAAGTGTGTCGGAAGAATCAACTATTTCGGCAGCGGAAGATGCGAGTCAAGTGATGGGTTTGTATCAAAAATTGACTTCCCCACCACCAACGCGTTCGCTTAATGTGCAAGGCGTGGCGTTCAAAACGGCGAGCGAAATTTTATTTGGAT
Organism: Saprospiraceae bacterium; assembly: GCA_043764555.1. Lineage (GTDB taxonomy): Bacteria > Bacteroidota > Bacteroidia > Chitinophagales > Saprospiraceae > JAAFJT01. Next base: position 3,890 of record JAYUKJ010000093.1, on the reverse strand, counting down.
TAAAATTCGATTCAATACGTACAAGGCAACTCAATTTGTCGAACGCAACAATGAATGGCGCGGCGTTCAGGTCGGCAACGGGAAAATATACATATGTGCTTTGGGCAACGGCAACGGGTGATTTGGTGGAATATGGGAGCGCGCGCTTTAGTTTTCCTACTGCGTTGAATATCAATAGTTTATACAAAAGAGAATGGACTTTTACGCAAGATAAGCGTGTGACAACCATCAGTTCCCAAAACATAGAATTGACGACAACGCCGATTTTTTTTAGTGAAAATGCGGTTATTGAAACGCCACCGATTGCTGCTTTTGGCTCGGACGCGCGCAGGGCTTGCCCCGCCTTAACGGTTAAGTTTGATAATAAATCAGCAGACGCGCAGAATTATATTTGGCGATTCGACGGTGGCGAACCCGCAGTGTCAACCGAAAAGGCTCCCTCAGTAATTTACCGCCGAAGCGGCAAGTTTGACGTTGTTTTGGAAGTGACTAACGCAGCGGGCGTGCATCGAAACCTGAAAACACAATACGTCGATGTGAGTGCAGCGCCGAAAGCAAATTTCGATTGGAAACGCGATTCTTTGAATCCTTTATCCGTCAAATTTACGTCAACGGCTACGGAATCTTTCACGATGATTTGGGATTTTGGTGATGGTACGCAAAATTTTTCATTGAATCCAACGCACTTATTTGCAACAAAAAAGACGTACTTAATTCGTTTAATTGCCATCAATGATTGCGGTCGCGATACAATTTTTAAAACAATTGATTTGAGAACAAATGGCGTGGATGCCGTGCCTTTTTCCGATTTTTCGGCTGCGCCCAATCCTTTTTCTAACCAATTGACTGTCCAATTTACTTTAGATAGAAGTGAATTAATGTCGTTGAAATTGTACGATTTAACGGGTAAATTAATCGAAAATTGGGTCGAAAATACGTTTTATACTGAGGGGGCCTTCCGCCGCGATTTTTCCACAACTGGTTTGTTATCAGGCGTTTATCTTTTGCAAATTAGAGCTGGCACTTCGGTTTTTTATCGAAAAGTTGTTAAGGTGGATTGATTCTTTTCTGATTGATTTAAAATCAGAACAGCGCACAAAAAAGCCGTCTCGTTGACTAACGAGACGGCTTTTTTTAGTGGACATATTTACGCTTTTGCCTCAAATTTATCAATCACGGATTGCACATACTGCACGTGAAAACCAGCGAATTTGGCAATTTGCTCAGCGGACAAACCCATTGTCCGCCGCGCATTCATAATTATTTGTTCGCGCTCTTGCACACGTCCCTTTTCTTCGCCTTGTTCGAGACCTTGTTCGAGACCTTGTTCGAGACCTTGTTCGAGCGCTTCGTTGCGGATTTCTTTGATGGCGCGACCGCCGAATAACATTAACGTTTCTTTATCGATTGGCATTTTTCCTTCAATTTTAGGTGATTGAGTAAATTCTTTGAACGCTGTTTCAAGTGTTTGGGGTAGTGTCATTAAGTGACCTACAAAGTTAAGCAATCTAAACGATTTCTGTTTATCAAAGTTTTTCATGAGCGCCACTTCGACCATCTTTTTTTTGAATTCAAGCCTTTGAAAATCGTTACTTCCCGCCTTAATCATGTACAATGCCGCCAAAACGGCGACAGAAATAGGATTTTTTGACGCTAACAGATTTGCTATTTTTTGCTCTCTAACGATGTATGTATTGAATTCATACGTCAATTTGGTGCCGAAATTAGCCATAGTAAAGCAGTTGAAAACTTTCGGTTTTCGCGTGCCTGTGTAGATAGCGAGTGCTGTAATATCAGTCGTTCTGTACTTCGTTGCGATGTACATAAAATACCAATGCATCCGTTCGGGAAAGTTTTTATCAAATTGCCCTTGAAATTCGATGTGCAGAATGATGATTTTAATCTTTCCATTTTTAAGGCGGTAGCGGATGATTTTGTCCGCAATTTTTTTAATCGGTACATTACCCGTAAAAACATCGTTGAATTCTTGTTCTAAGAACTCGGGTGCGACTGAAAAATCAATCGAATCATGCAGCAACTTACCAAAAAAGAACAAGATGAAGTCGGTATCAAATTCTGTCACGAGGTCTTTCCACAGTAAGTCGGCTTGGCTAATGGGTGTATCTTCCATTTTTCTCGTATATGTTTTTAATAAATTGATTATCAAGACATTGCAAGATAGAACTGTTTTCTAATTTTGGCAAGCAAGTAAGGATTTTTCTTGAAAAAAGGTCGAAAAATGGCTTTTATACTGAGGGGGTATGCCAAGAGCATAAATAGGAGTAATTGGATTGTTTTTTCCATCTTAATTTAGGTTTGAAAATTTTGAAAAAAGAAGTTTTAAAACCCAAAAATAAGGAAAAAATATTAGAATAAAATTAAACTTTCATCAGACTCAAATTAGGCGGCGGAGGCCATTGCACCGCTTCGCTTTTTATTGATTATTTCTTGAAAATTATTTTAGGGAACAAAAAAAAGTGACCGCCAACCGTCTTTGCGTCCAAACGGCGCGCTGTGAATTTAGTTGACTAAATGGAACACCACTTACTAAATTGCCCACTAAACAAACTATAATGCTATATTAATTATATGTTATTAAAATTATGTTTGGTAATATTGACTGTTAGGAAAACTTTTTTTATTTTTTCATCTCGTTTAAGCATTAAATTAAAATTTTATTTCCACCTTTGACGCATTATTAAAAAACAACACGACGAAATAACATCATTATTTACTTACTGAGTTTTCTTTCTACTTAAACCATTACGGTTATCTTTTCTTACATCACGTGCTACATTTTACATTCTAAATTTATTACCATCAATGGACTTTGTTTCCGTTGATACACATTCTGGTTAACCATTATCTTATACAACAGACAAACATAGGCTGAAACTTTAAACACCTGTATAATCAAATTAATTGTTCTGATGAAACATCCAATTCCTTTGCTCGCCCTGCTACTCGCAGTGTGGATAGCGGGTATGTCCTACTATACCCGACAGTCTTGTGGCGACTGCTCTAACCCGACTGCTTTGTCAACGTCGGCTATTTCGGGCGCTCAAAATGGGGCTAAAAGCCTCTTAATCGCCGATAACGCGAACAGTTTCTCCGCAAAAACGGACGATAACTTAACATTTAACGCCTCCACTTTTGCGTATCAACAACCCATTTCCGCTAAATTGCAAGGCACATTCAGGGAGGTTGCAGCGTATTTGCAAAAGCATCCCGAGCGGTCAATTTTGGTCAATGGCTTGTATGGTGAGAAAGAAACGAACAAATCCATCTTTCCAAATCTCGGCATTGCGCGGGCGCAAAGCGTGAAAAAACTCTTGGCAGAGTACGGTTGTCCCGAAAAACAAATCAGCATTGCGGCGTTGATGTCGCCGATGACGAACGATTCGTTGATGATTGGTGGTGCCAATTACACGTTTATGGACACGCCAAACGGCACGCCTGATTTGACAAAGAGCTTGGATAAAACCATTACGCTTTATTTCGATACAAACGCGAATACGTTGACCCTTTCGGACGAACAACGCGCTTTTTTTGCCGATTTAATCACCTATTTGAACAAAAATCCTAAGGCGACAATCGGCCTCACGGGACACACGGACAACAAAGGGGATGAAGCCAAAAATGTCAAATTGAGCCAAGAGCGCGCCGCTTTTGTGAAGCAATATTTGGCGGATAACAACATCAACGCCGCGCAAATTGTGCCGACGGGCAAAGGTCCAAACGCGCCCGTTGCGGACAATGCGACGGATGTGGGGCGCGCTAAAAACCGCCGCGTGGAGTTGGCTTTGAATAAGTAAAATGTATAGTTTGATTAGGTTTGAGATGTGACAACTTTTCAAATGTCAAATCTGAGTAATTGACGCATTTAGGGA
>JAYUKJ010000092.1:0-5661 GCA_043764555.1 Saprospiraceae bacterium | reverse complement strand
GTTTGCGTGACATCAAGTAGGAAACTATTGGCCGTTTCACGCGCTTTCAATGCCAGTTTTTCCTTTTTTTGCAGCGATTTGAACTGCGTTTCAAGGTCGGCTCGTTGTTTTTTCGAGAAATTATTGGGATTGTCGTCCGCGTCTAACAAGTCTTCTTCAATCCGCAAACGGCGGCTCCGAATGTCTTCCATCGACTCGGCGGCTTGACGGTCGCGGTCTTGGGCAATAGCGAGGAGCAGCGTTATTTTACGCAAGTCGTTGGCGTTTTTCTCCGCTTCCAACGCTGCTTTTCGCGCATCACTTTGGGTATTTTTAGCTTTTTTCGGGGTGGAAACTTGCGCCGTTTGGGTATCGGTAGCGGCGTTGTCTTGCGCTAAAAGCGTTGAGCAAGTGAGTAGATATGCCGTTAGAATTGATAATAAACGTGCATTTGAAGATAAAAAGAGCCGTGCAATCATTGTTGAATTATTGAAATTAGACATTAGAAAACTGTTAAAAACTATAGTTTTGGCTAATTTTGGTTTTTTCAAGAAACCGCGCAAATGTAGAAAAAACTTTAGGTGACAGGCTTAGAAATGGTTAAAATTACAAATTAATTATTTTTTTTATGAATTAGGATGATTGTGAGATTAATGCGCAACAACGCGTGAATTAAGTTGTTAAAATTGGTGTGACCCGTAAAATTGCTTTAATTCGTGGCTCTTTCAATCCACTAAGCTCGTGTGATGGTAGTTATTTCAAACTAAAGAATAAATTTTAAATGCGTAATTATATGAAAAACAACACGTTGAAATTAATGGTGGTCTTGATTGCTGCCCATTTCTCCTATCAAATCTCCGCTCAGGTTATGACAAAAAATGCACCGACTTATCCGACAACTCGGCAGGACCCCTCAGTATTAGACGATTATCACGGTACAAAAGTCACCGATCCTTACCGTTGGTTGGAGGACGACAATGCCGTCGAAACTAAAGACTGGGTGAAAAAACAGAACGAATTGACGTTCGGTTATTTGGAAAAAATCCCGTTTCGCGAAGCCGTTAAAGCCAAATTAACGACGTTTTGGGATTACGAAAAATTCGGTTCGCCGTTTAAAGAAGGCGGTAAATATTACTTTTATCGCAACAGTGGGTTGCAAAATCAAGCCGTTTTGTACGTACAAAATGATTTGGAAAGTACCCCCTCAGTATTTTTGGACCCAAACGACTTGTCGAAGGAAGGAACGGTTGCTCTCGGCGCGATGTCGTTTAACAAAGCGGGCAATTTGGCGGCTTATCAGCTGTCAAAAGCGGGTTCCGATTGGCAGACAATATACGTGAAGGATGCGGCGACGGGCAAAACGCTTGAAGATAAAGTTGAATGGGTGAAATTTTCAGGCATTGCTTGGGCGGGTGATGGCTTTTTTTACAGCCGTTATCCAGAGCCTAAAAAAGGTGAAGAACTGAAAGGTGCGTCGGAATTTCAAGCCGTTTATTTCCATAAAATAGGCACGCCCCAAAGCACTGATGCCTTGATTTACGAAGATAAAACCAACGCAAAACGTGGCTTTAGTTCGGGTGTTACGGACGATGAGCGGTTTTTACAAGTTGCGCCGTGGGAAGGAACAAGCGGTAATGTGTTGATTGTCAAGGATTTAAAGAATAATGGTGCATTTGTAACCATTGTCGATAATTTCAAAAATGACTGGAATGTCATTGACAACGATGGCGATTGGCTTTTGGTTCAAACGAATTATAAAGCGCCAAACGGCCGCGTTGTGGCAATAAATCCGACGCTGCCTGATGAGAAAAACTGGAAGGAAATTATTCCCGAAAACAAGTCGGATGTCTTGCAAGGTTGCAGCATGATTAGTGGAAAATTAGCCGTCAATTATTTGCACGACGTCTCGAGTAGCATCAAATTTTACGACCCTTCGGGCAAGTTTCAGAGTGAATTGAAGCTACCTGGGATTGGAACCGTTGGTGGTTTGAGCGGAAAAAAGGCGGAAAAAGAGGCATTTTATTCGTTTTCAAGTTTCACGCGCCCAACGACGATTTACAAATTAGACGCTGAAACAATGCAATCCACGATTTTTAAAGCACCTAAAATGTCCTTCGACCCGAATCAATATGAGACGCAACAAATATGGTATAAATCGAAGGATGGAACGAAGGTGCCGATGTTCGTGACGATGAAAAAAGGGACGAAACTGGATGGTAAAAACCCAACGCTTTTGTACGGCTACGGCGGTTTTAACGTCAGCACGGTGCCGCAGTTTTCGGTGTCGCGCGCAGCTCTCTTGGACATGGGTGGTATATACGTTGTGGCTAATATTAGAGGCGGCGGCGAGTTTGGCGACGGTTGGCACAAAGCGGGAACAAAAGAACGTAAACAAAATGTTTTTGACGATTTTATCGCAGCAGCTGAGTTTTTAATCAAGAAAAAATACACATCCAAAGACTTTTTGGCGATTCAAGGCGGCTCAAACGGCGGCTTACTCGTGGGTGCTTGCATGACGCAAAGACCTGAATTGTTCCGCGTTGCTTTGCCAGCGGTCGGTGTTTTGGATATGTTGAGATACGATAAATTTACCATTGGTCGCGCTTGGGGAACCGATTATGGACTGTCGGAAAACGCGACTGATTTTAGTTATTTGTACAAATATTCGCCGCTTCACAATATCAAAAAAGGCGTCAAATATCCCGCAACGATGGTCACGACGGGCGACCACGACGACCGTGTTGTACCTGCGCATTCGTTCAAGTTTGCGGCAGCTTTGCAAGCCGCTCAAACGGGTGAAAAACCCGCTTTGATTCGCATCGAAACGTCGGCGGGTCACGGCGCGGGCAAGCCAACGGCGAAAGTTATTCAAGAAGCAGCCGACATTATTGCTTTTATGTTTTATAATATGGGGGTTGTGCCTAAATAAAATTACGAATAAAACGTATTTAAACACACAATTTCCGAGAAAAGTATTACATTTGGACATTATATTCATCCATTTTTGGGATGAATATAATGCCAAATGCAAATATTTACGGATGCCCTTACCATTATTCGTCTAAACAAAAAAATATTTATCCCCGTTTTTTTATTGTTTAGACTTATAACGAAATGAAAAACCCTAACCGCTTTTACTTTATTGCGTGCCTTTTTAGCTGTATTTTCAACATTTTTTCGCTCATGGTTGCTGATTACTTCGTTGGTTTCGACGACGACGTTTATCCTTATTGCGCATGGTTTTACACCATGAAAACCACCGTTGTTTCTACTTTTTATTTTCTTTTCAATCGGGAGTGCAACCGCGTCAATTCGTCGAGGCGGCGGGTCATTTTGTGGCTCCCCGTTGCGTGCTTCTATGTCTATTTCTTCTTGATTTGTCATTTTTCACCAAAGTTTTTTTGGAAGGACATTAATCTCGGATTTGCCCAAGATTTCGACCATTTTGCCGTGCAAATGTGTTCAATCACGTCCGTAACGCTCTATTTGAGTTGGCGTTTGAAGAGAACTTGGTCGTAAAAAAAGGTTGAATGTCGAAACCCAAAACGAGATGGCAAATAAGGCGGCGGCTTGTCGTAAGTTTGCGTTAAGCTCCTTTAACATCTTATTTTTTTAACACATAGAGACACATTAGGAAACATAGTTTTACAATTAAAAGAGGAAAAACTATGTTTCTTAATGTGTCTATGTGTTAAAAAAAGGAAAATATGTGTTCTATACTGAGGGGTCCCTTTTTCCAAAATTTGACAACGCATTCAAACGCATTTATATGAATCTTTCTTCTTTAAGCATCCGCCGTCCCGTCCTTGCGATTGTGATGAATCTGATTATTTTGTTATTTGGCATCATTGGTTTCCAATCTTTGGGCATCCGCGAATATCCGAGCATCGACCCGCCCGTGATTACCGTCAACACCAATTACTCGGGTGCCAACGCAGAAATCATTGAATCGCAAATCACTGAGCCGCTCGAAAAGGCGCTCAACGGCATCGCGGGCATCAAATCCATCAGCTCCTCGAGCAATCAAGGCAGTTCAAGTATTACGGTTGAATTTGATTTGTCGTCCAATTTGGAAGCGGCCGCCAACGACGTCCGCGATAAAGTGAGCCAAACCGTTCGGCAATTGCCGCTCGATATTGATGGTCCGCCGACGGTCACGAAAGCCGATGCGAACAGCGACCCGATTATCTCGATGGCCGTGCAAAGCAACACGCGTAATATATTGCAGCTTTCCGATTTTGCCGAAAATGTCCTCGCCGAGCGCGTCCAAACGATTCCCGAAGTGTCGAGCGTCCGCGTGTGGGGTTTGAAACGTTACGCGATGCGGATTTGGCTCGACCCCAGCAAATTATCGGCTTATCGCTTGACGCCGCTTGACGTAAAACAGGCGATGGATAGAGAAAATGTGGAGTTGCCTTCGGGAAAAATTGTGGGCGATAATTCAGAATTAGTCGTGAAAACCATCGGAAAACTCGTCACTGAACGTGATTTTGAAGAAGTTATCATCAAACAAGACCCGACGGGAACCATCAAATTGAAGGACATTGCCAAGGTCAATTTGGGTCCCGAAAACGAAGAAACGCTCCTTCGCGTCAACGGTGTGCCAATGGTTGCCGTCGCCGTTATCCCGCAGCCGGGTGCCAATTACATCAATATTGCGGACGCTTTTTACAAAAAAATTGAGAAATTAAAAACCGAAGTTCCCGCCGATATTCAACTCACGTTGTCGGTTGACAACACCACTTTCGTCCGCAAAGCCATCTCCGAAGTGAAGGAAACCTTGTTCATCGCGATTGGCTTGGTGATTATTATTATCTTTTTGTTTTTCCGCGATTGGCGCATTGCTTTTCGCCCGCTGATTGACATTCCCGTGTCGCTCATCGGTGCTTTTTTCATCATGTATGTGATGGGTTATTCCATCAATGTTTTGAGTTTATTGGCCATCGTTTTGGCCACGGGTTTGGTTGTTGACGATGGCATTGTCGTGACCGAAAACATTTATAAGAAGATTGAAAAAGGCATGGACTCCAAACGGGCGGCTATTCTCGGGTCGCAAGAAATCTTTTTTGCCGTCATTTCCACGTCCGTTACGCTCGCGGCGGTGTTTCTGCCCGTCATTTTTATGAATGGTTTTATCGGTAAATTGTTCCAAGAGTTCGGTGTTGTTTTGGCCGGTTCGGTCTTGATTTCGGCGTTCGTTTCGTTGACTTTAACGCCGATGTTGAATGCATATTTGACGAAAAAAGACGCGAAAAAGACGTGGTTTTACACCAAAACCGAGCCTTTTTTTGAAGGTATGGAAACGGGTTATCGAAGACAATTGTTCGATTTTATGAAGATACGCTGGGTCGCGTTTCCGATTTTTGCGGTGTTAGCGGTGTCAATTGTCTATTTTTTCAATCAATTGCCCACCGAAGTGTCACCGCTTGAAGACCGCAATTATTTCCGTTTTCAAATCTTGACGCCCGAAGGTTCGAGCTACGAATACACCGACCGTTATTTGATGAAATTGAACAATTATCTCAACGATTCGATTCCTGAACGGCGGTTAAGTTTGTCCGTAACGGCGCCCGGATTTACTGGTTCGGGCAGTTCAAATTCGGGTTTTATTCGATTTATGTTGACCGAAGCCGACGAAAGAAAACGCACGCAACAAGACATTGCGGCGGCTTTGACGAATAA
>JAYUKJ010000091.1:0-5663 GCA_043764555.1 Saprospiraceae bacterium | reverse complement strand
GATATTTCGGGCAAATTAGTCTTTCAAAAACGGGAAACGGATTGGGCGGAAACCTTTGATTTATCGCATTTGTCGGAAGGGAATTATATGTATCAAATAAAAGAAAAAGAGCGCATAATAAGCGTTGGAAAATGGATAAAAATCAAATAGTTTAATACACATAAAAGCCTTGCTATCAATTGATTGCGAGGCTTTTATGTTTTGCAAATTTACACCCTCAACTTGACGCAAGTTTGAAACTTGCGTCAAGTTATTTCTAATTATTTTCCTAAAACGCCCCCGTTACGAAGTCGTTTTTCTTCTTCATCCACCGTCCGCGCGTGAAATCGGGGAACGATTGTGGCGCGCTGCCTGTCGCAATACTCGCCTCCGAAAGCGGCGTGATAGCGAGCCAAGTTGCGGCATCATAGACGTCAATTTGCGCGGGTTCGTTGCCTTTTACGCACTCAATGAACGCATTGAGGACGAAAAAATCCATGCCGCCGTGACCCGCACCTTCGGCGTCTTTTTCGTATTTTTTCCACAACGGATGGTCATATTTTTTCAAATAATCTTCCGCTAATTCCCAACGGTGCGCCTTCGGACTCACCTCTTCTATGTATAAAGATTTGTTAACATCCATCCACAAACCCTTCGTGCCTTGTACCCGAAAACCGAGCGAATACGGGCGCGCCACGTTCGTATCGTGGCTCAACATGACCGTTTCGCCGTTATTACACTTGATGATTGTCGTCACGACGTCGCCCAATTTGAACTCGACCTCGGCGTTCGGATGCGCTTTGCCGCCTTTCGGATGTTTGACGATATAATCGTGCAAACCGCGCGCTTTTGACGCCACGGACGTCAAAAACTGAAAGCGATTGCCCCGATTTATGTCCATCATCATCGCCACGGGACCCACGCCGTGCGTCGGATAGAGGTCGCCGTTGCGGTGAACAGAGTGATTTGTTCGCCATTTTGCTTCGCTAAAACCCTTTTCGCCAAACTCCACGCCGCCGCCGTAGGGATTGACGCCGTCGTTGAATTTCACCTCGCGCAGGTCGTGCTGATAACCGCCCTCGGTGTGCAAAATTTCGCCAAACATTCCTTGCCGAACCATGTTCAAAACCGCCATAATATCGCGGCGATAGCAGACATTTTCCAAGAAAAACAGGTGCGTTCCCGTCGATTCATGCGTGTTGACGAGTTCCCAACATTCGTCAATCGAGAAACCACCGCAGACTTCGGCACCCACGTAAACGCCTTTTTTCATGGCGTAAATGGCTTGTTCCGAATGAAATTCCCACGGCGTAGCGATGATAAGGGCGTCCAATTTTTCGACATCGAGCATCCGCCGATAATCGCGGTCGCCCTTGCTGCCGTATTCAGTTGCTCGGTTTTTTCCCGCTTCTTTGAACATTTTTTGGCTTTCAGCCAATGCCTTAGGGTCAACGTCGCACAGCGTAATCACTTCACAATCAAGGCGTTGTATCAGTAATTCTAAATGATTGCGCCCGCGCATACCGACACCAACGAGACCGACGCGCACTTTGTCTTTCAAAGGACCCCTCAGTATATTTACGTTTTTAGGCGCATTTTCTGCCGTTTTATCAACGGCATTTGTTGGCAAAGCCAAACCCAAAGACGCCATAGACGCGTGTTTAAGGAAATTACGGCGGTTTGAATTGTTAATGGACATAGTTAGATTTTTTTGTAAGTAAATTGTGTCACGAACTTCAGTCCGTGAATTTTAGAATTTTTACGGACTAAAACTAAAGTCCGTGATACAATCGAAGGCAAATAACGGCAAAAACGCATTTTATACTGAGGAGTCCTATTTTATTTCTAAAAAAGGTTTATTTTTGTAAAAAATTAAGAAAATGACTGAAACAATAGAAATGCCAACAACAGCGGCAGCGGCAACAACGGCGCAATTTAAAGCCGCCATTCTTGAATTAATTCAAGAAAATAACCCGCAATTAATAGCGTGGCTTCAAACTACTTTGAACGAGATTACGCCTAAATCCACCGAAAATGGTGATTTGGCTGCGTCACCTTCACGCCCAAGAAGCGAATTGCCTTTTTGGAAAGCGCATCCAGATTGGGAACCAATGACGCCACCCGAAGGCGGCAGTATTTCTATGGAAACGCTTGAAAAACTTCAAGAACTTTTCAAAGATGCCCCGTCCGCCGAAGAAATGATTTCCTACTTAACAAAATAAAAATACGCTATGAGATACGTTTTAGATACCAATATTTTGATTCATGCTATCAGAAAGTCCGCAATTTTTGAGCAAATCAATCAGAAATACGCCTTATTTAGTGGCCAACATGAGTTACTTATTTCAGCCGTCTCGATTGGCGAATTAGAATCTTTTGCACTTCAAAACCAATGGGGGCAAAAACGGATGAACGATATGGCTGCCCTTTTGACGGAATTGAAGCCTATTTCAGTATCTGCAAATCGTCCGCTAATCCGAACCTATGCCGAAATTGACGCATTCAGTCAAGGCAAACATCCAACGTTAACGCTCCCTAATTCTGCCCGCAACATGGGCAAAAACGACTTGTGGATTGCCACAACTGCCGCAATTCACGAAGCCACTTTACTCTCCATGGACGCTGATTTCACGCATCTTGACGCGGTTTTTTTCTATTTTGACCAAATTTCGGCTAATTAATCGCAAAAATGCCGTTTATCCCCGAAGATATCGGGATGTTCCAACTGCGGGGTCTTTTCAATCTTCAAAATCGCAACCAATCGGCTGGCCAGGCGGCACAATGGGCGGCGGCGGCGCTTTAAAATCGTTCGGATTTTCGGTAAAATGGCGCCATTGCGTTTGCAAATAATAATTGTGGGCATTGCGTTTCACGTCTTTTGCATTCGCCAATTTACGAGCGACGCCCATCAATCTTATAATTTTTCCATCGCGTTGCACATCTTTTGCACCCAATATTTTGCCCGCTTTGCTGTCATAAAAATAATGTTCTAAGAAAAATAAGACTTCCGCGCTCACCTGTTGATTGCCTTTTTTATCCGCCGCAACTTGCAAAAGACGATTAAAAAACAGTTTTTCGGTTGAAAAAGCGATTTCTTCTTGCAGGATACTGAGGGGCCCTTTCCGCTTGATTCTGACGGTATTTCTAATCTCTTCCAAATAATCCAATAAACTCATCTGTTCGTTTGGAAAACGCGCATTTTGCTCCATTATCCGCGCCAAACGCGCATCGTTCATGAGCAAACGAATGGTGTTGCTTGCCGCAACTTCTGCCGCCGTCATGGGGTCAAAAAATAATTGCATTTTTGTTGGAAACAATTCTCTATGACGTTCATAATCAACGGGTTGTGGTGGAATGAGCTTCGTAATTCTTTCGGGAATTTCCAAAAATTCGGGGTCGAGTGTTGCCAAAACGGCATCAAAAGCCGCGCTTTGTTCGGTCGCCGAAACGATTTCAGTCACCGTTTGACCATCACCACGCATGGCGTAGCTGTAATGAACGCCGCCGATGAGTTTCACCGCCGCCTCCGTTTGATAGCGATGCGAGAGGTACAAAGGCACTAAAATTTGTTCCAATAGTGCCATCGACTCACCCAGCCGAATGCTGTTTTCGCCAAATTTTTTCAACCCCAATTCACGGACTTTCGATATGCGTTTGAGTTCTTCAACCGCTGACTTCCCGTTGTCCCAAAGGTGCGCGTGCGGATGTCCACCGCCCTCAGGACGTGCATCTTGGTCGCTAATAAATCGAAAGCCTTGTTTCAAATTTTCTTTAATTATATCCGTAAGTCCTTGATTTTCATCGATTCCTTTCGGAAAATCTTGGTAGCCGTACAAAATCGCGCGCTTGTCCCAAGGCGCAATTTTGGTATCGTAAGTTTTTGAGAAATCCAATGCTCCCGCCTCATTAATCCCGACAAAGGGATGTGGATAATCCATCACCGACGCCAAATCTTGCGTGCTTGCGGCAAAATTGTGTTGCAGTCCGAGCGTATGCCCAATTTCGTGCGCCGCGAGTTGCCGCAACCGCGCCAAAGCCAGTGCTTGCATCCGCGGGTCAACGGGTTTTCCCGTCTCGAAAGGCGACAACAAACCCTGCGCAATCAAGTAATCTTGGCGCACCCTAAGCGAGCCGAGCGAGACATGACCTTTGATGATTTCGCCCGTTCGCGGGTCCGAAACGGCGTTGCCATACGACCAACCACGCGTTGACCGATGCACCCATTGAATGAGGTTGTAGCGTACGTCCATCGGGTCGGCGTCTTCGGGTAACTCCTTGACAATGAACGCATTGCGATAGCCAGCCGCCTCAAACGCTTGGTTCCACCACGCCGCGCCTTCCATCAAAGCAGACTTAATCGGCTCGGGCGCGCCGCGGTCCATGTAATAAATAATGGGTTTTACGGGGTCGGACATTGCCGCCGTCGGGTCTTGTTTTTGAAGGCGATGACGGACGATAAACCGCTTCTCAATCGGTTCCGAAATCGGTGTGGCATAATCATAAAATTGACTATCAAAATAGCCCGAACGCGGGTCGGCTTTGCGCGGTTTGTAGTCGCCGTCGGGCAATTCGACAAACGAATGATGTTCCCGAACTGTCACCGCCGAAGCCGTCGGGGCAACGCTTCGGATGTATTCACCTTCGGGTTTGCCCGTAAAAGTGAGCGTCGCTTCAAACTCCGAATTTTTGGGAAAAGCCTTGGTTTTCGACATGAAAATCGCCGAACGACCCACATCGAGGCTGTAAGAACCTTGTTGGGTTTGTTTCAAACGCTCCGCAACGCCGTGAACATCGGTCAATAAAAACGCCGTGGCATCGACTAAATATTTGTCCTTTGACTCCTCGCCCACCGTGAAACCCCACAAAACGGACTGCGCAAAAGCCTGTTCGACCGCTTGTTTTTCAGCCGCATTTTGGCTCAACGCACGGTACGCATAATTCGGTTGAATCATCAAAATCTTTGGACCTGATTTGATGAATTTTACGACGCGTTGACCACCGATTTGCCCTCTATCCAAGCCAATATCGTTGGAACCGACGCCCGACGGCAAGGAATGAACATAGAGAAACTCCTTATCGAGTTTATCAATTTCCAACCAAATTTTCCCTTCTTTTTCGTCCCAAAAGAAGTTGAAATAGCCTTTAAACGCTTGCATTTTTTGCGTTTTAACATCGTATGTTGTGGGTGGTGTTTGAGCCGTAATTTTGCCGAAGGCGAGGCATAAAAAAAGGAGCAGTAAGCGCATAGTTAGATGTTTTAATTTAAGTAAATCAAGGGTCGAATGTAGCTTTTTTTTAGAAAACCAAAAGAAATTCCTTATAAATCACAAAAAAAAGGACCCCTCAGTATAAAACCAAAAAGCCTTAGAAATCGACGTTTTTTAAGGCTATTTGAGCGCTTATACTGAGGGGTCCCCTTTTCACTTCAAAGTCACCAAAATATCCCGATGCCCATCCACAACGAACGAACTATCCAAACCCACCACCGTCGTACTTTCCATTTCTTCAATAATCGCAGGACCTTCAAACGATTGTCCGACGGGCAAGGCGTAGCGGTCATAAACGGGGCAGTCAATCGCCGTTTTTTGATTCGGAAACCAAACCTTTCGATTGCCTTTAAAGTATTCAGTACCAACACTTTGTACGGATTGAGATGGCTCAATATCGGGCGAAATGCCGCTTAC
>JAYUKJ010000090.1:0-1712 GCA_043764555.1 Saprospiraceae bacterium | reverse complement strand
CGGGCGCAACGTATCAAGTTGTGATGAAAGACAGCGTAAACACTTGTGTATCAATGCCTAATGCCACCACGATTGACCCGCAACCCGTTACGCCGAACGCCCCGACTTTTACGTATGTGGCCGCAAATTGTGCCAACACAACGGGGTCAATCACCATTACAACGCCCCTCGGGTCGGGCTTCACGTACAGCGTTAACGGCAGCGATTACAGCAACACGACGGGGCAATTCACGGGTTTAGCCCTTGGTTTACACGTCGTGAGTGCCAAATCTTCGGCGGGTTGTGTGTCCCCCTCAGTACCCGTGACGTTTTCAACGTGGATGCGCTTCAATATAAAAGTGTTGCTCGAAGGCCCTTACCAAACGGCTACGGGCTTGATGCAAACGACGCTCAATCAACGCGGCTTACTCCCAGGACAAACGCCGATTGGCCCGTTTGCCGTCGCAACGCCTCGGGGACAACCTTTCAAGGGTTTGCCGTGGAACTACGCGGGAACGGAAGGCGATACCGTTACCACGTACCCGACAACGGTTGTGGATTGGGTTTTGGTCAGTCTGCGAACGGATTCGGCGTCGTCAACCAACGTTTTTAGGGCGGCGGGATGGCTGCACAAAGACGGCAATGTCTCGTTTATCACGCCCTGTTTTGATATTGCCGACGGCTCCTATTTTGTTTTGGTCGAGCATCGCAACCACCTCGGCGTCTTATCGCCCGTCAAAGTGACGGCAGCAAACAAGTTCATTACGGAAGATTTTACGGTCAATGACAGTTATATCCGCATCAATCCGCCGTCAACGGGGCAAAAACTTAAAAGTTCAAAATGGGTCATGCTATCGGGCGACGGTAAAAAAGATACACCAACAACGAATTATGATGTGAACTTCAACGATGCCCAAATGTGGAAAATACAATCGGGCATTTTCGACCAATACCGCTACGGCGATTTCAATTTGGATGCAGATATTAATTTCTCCGATTCCTTTTTGTGGAAATTGAATAGTGGGAAATATTCGGGTGTGCCGCATTGGTAGGATTTGGTATCACGGACTTCAGTCCGTGAATATTTACACCAAATTCACGGACTGAAGTCCGTGATACGAAAAAAGAGGCCCCTCAGTATAAACGCTTAAAATGGCGGGTTTAAAGTGGATTTAGGGCTTTAATAGCCCATGATTTTTTGAAATTCTTGGATTGACACGACAGTGACACTTGGAAAAGGGGTTTCTTTCAAAATATTAAAATGATGGTCTTGAGTGACCAAGTAATGAGCATTTGCAGAAATGGCAAGGTCAGCAAATTTATTGTCTTCGGGATCGCCTGTTATTAGATTCCAACGGATAAATGGCTCAGACTTAACGACATTCGAGGCATTGAGTAGGATATTTGAAACTAGGGAAGCCGTTGCGGGAGAATAAAAGTCAGTAAGGATTTCTTCGTATTCTAACAATACTTCATTGCTGATATACCAATCGAACGCTTTGTTCCGAAAGGCTAAGTAAAGCCAATATTCAGGATTTTTAGAAGGAATAGAGGCAATTAAGCAGTTGGTATCAATTACGACTCTCATTTAGTACGTTGTTGTTGATTCAAAATGCGGTCAAAATCAGTTCTTGTAATGCTTTTTTCTTGAATAACGCGCTCAACTTCTTTTTGCAAAGCGGTCTCATAATACGTCAAAAGCATCTCGCGGATAGCCTCTAAGTCGTGTTCAG
>JAYUKJ010000089.1:0-5674 GCA_043764555.1 Saprospiraceae bacterium | reverse complement strand
TAGATGCCGCAAATCCGTTTTTCAGTCTCGAAGGTTCCGACAATATGATTGTTTTCACAACCGAACGCTACCGTGAACGCCCGCTTGTCGTCCGTGGTCCGGGTGCGGGTGCGGAAGTGACGGCGGCGGGTGTTTTTGCAGAAATTATTACGATTGGTAATTTTTTGTAGAATAACAATGCCAATGATTTGACCCGTTTGGGTTAATTTTTTCTTTATTATAAACAAAAAATGCCCCGTATTGGAACTTGAATTCTGATACGGGGCATTTTTTTACGCTTATACTGAGGGGGTCCTAAAATTTTAAAAATCATCAAACCTTAAACTTAATAACTCATCAAACGCGTTAACGCATTAACGTTATATCGCCTTTAATGACAATTTCTTCGCCGTCAATAAACGACACGACGGCGACGTAAACGAAGACATCAGGCGGTATATCGCGGCCGCCAAAAGTGCCATCCCAACCCGTCCGTTCGGCGCCAAGCGGCAAATTCGTTCCCGAATACAGCATATCGCCCCAACGATTGAAAACGCGCAACGACTTGATTGTAACCGCCGCATTATTGCCCGCGAGCGTGAAAAAATCGTTCACACCGTCGTTATTTGGCGAAAAAACGTTGGGCGCATAAATCGGGCGGCGCTTAATGACTTTCAACAAGACATCATCGAAAGCCGTGCAGTTTTGAGAATCTCTAACCGTCACGCGGTAAATCACCGTATTCAAGGGCATGACCGTGACGACTGGGCAATCTTTGCAATTAATCGTCGAATCGGCGGGCGTCCAAGCGTAATTTACCAATTTTGACGACGGCACAATAATCGCCCGAAGGACTTGCGAAGTGCCTAAATCTATCTCCACATCTTGCCCCGCGTTGACTTGCAACAACGGTGGCTGTGGCACGGAAACTGGGAAACTGGTTCGACAACCCGTCGAATCGCGCACCACGACTTGGTACGTTCGAGCGGGGATTTTCAAAAAAGCCGAGTCGCGTTGGAACCGAACGCCGTCAATCGAATACCGATAAGGCGGTGTGCCGCCCGAACCCAAAACCACGAGTTCGCCCGTCGAATCGCCGTAGCAACGCGCCGCTTTGATGCGTTGAGGGTCTAAAACTATTTTTGTCGGCTCTTTAATTAACACATCCGTTTGAGCGGGGCAATCCTTTTTATCGAAAACAAAACACGTATAAATGCCCGCTTTCAGGTTGCGCGCCGTGTCGCCGATTGCGCCGTTGCTCCAACTGACGCGGTAATCACCGTTGCCGCCCGAAGGACGCGCGACCGCTTGCCCGTCGGTCAAGCCAAAACACGATATATTAAACGTATCAATGCTCACGTCAACCTTAGGCGGCGCCGAAATATCGAACGTGAAATTGCCTTTGCATCCGTCCGCGTCCGTGATACTGACGCTGTATGAGCCTTCGCCGAGTCCCGTCAAGGTGCTATCGAGCGTGTTGCCACGCCCAAAATTATAAATGTAAGGCGCGCGTCCCGACGACGGTTTGAGCGTAATCGAGCCGTTTGTGAGTCCAAAACACGATGGTTCCTTAGCCGATCGGATGGCCGTATCGAGGGTAACGGTGAGTTCTTTTATCGTAAATTTCACGGTATCGACGTAAACGCCTGACGAATCAGTCACGGCCACGCGGTAATTGCCCGAGCGCAAACCCGAGATGGAATCCCGCGTTGAATAGCCCGCATTGTCCCAATTGTAGCGAATCGGCGGACGACCGCAATTGACTACTTTCAGGCGCACCATGCCGTCATTGCCAAGCGTACAAGTCGGTCGGCGGCTCGCGCTGTCGTATTTGAAGGCTTCGACGAAAATGGAGTCAACAATTGTCGTCACTTGGCAACCGCGGTCGGTCGTGACGGTCAAAACGATGGATTTCCAACCCGGTGTTTTGTAGAAAACGCGGTATGGACCGACGCCGTTTGCGGTAGCTAAAGATGCTTCTTTGCCGAAACGCCACTCGCGTTTTGAGATTTGTCCATTCGCGAAACTTGAAGCATCCGTATAGAGTATATCTTCGCCGAGACAGAGTTTTTTGGAGGATTTACTAAAATTAATTTTAGCCGCGGGACCAACAAAACTACCCGTTCCACCAAATTCCAAGTTGAATCCATTGCCCGTACTCGAAAAATTATTAATACCCAAAGCGTAGGTTTTACCAGCTACCATGTCGAGTGGTTTCAAAAAATTACTTTGGTTACCATTCGCGCAGCCAGAAGCCTCCGCAATATCGGTCTCGCCATCTCTTAAACCTGTTGGTCCGAAAAAGGGTACGCAAGCTGGGATACCTCCTTCACCGCTCGCCATACATCTAAGTAGCGTTTTCCCCGTGCAATTGGTAACACCGTTTGGCAATTCGTAAATAGCAAAATCTATATCATCATCCAATTTAGTAGGCGTAATTATAAAGGTAAGTGTACCACTTTGTAGGCACGTCCATTTAAACCACGTTGAATTTGATTCAAGGTCAACTCTTGGGCCATTTGGAGATATGAAACAAGTAGCATCATCTAATTCTTTAGTATTTACGCCACCGCCTATAACACTTGCTATGGAAATAGTAGATTTATCGCATAACATGGCGCTCGTTGGGCAATCGGACGTGATATTGGCTGGCGGATTATAGTTCACCATACACAATTTGAACGTTCCTTTTCGATTACCTCCACCTTGAACACGAACATAATAAACTTCACCTGGAACGATTCCTCCTTTATAAACATTGATGATATTGACACCCGATGGGTCGCAAGTGGAAGTAAGTTCAGATAAAGTTGCACAATCGACTCCACCGTAAAGTGCTGCTTCTGGACGTACAAGTGTACCTACTCCCGTTGGGCTAATGGCACCTTGAACAGTAATTCTCACGTCTGTTGCGACAGCACGAAAAGAAAACCAAACGTCGGCAGAATTTGCGCTCAAACAGATAGGCACACTCGTTACAACGGAAGGCGTTGCGCCGACATTGGTAAAAGCCGTAGTTCCTGAGCAATAATCGCGTGGATTCGCAATCTCAACTGCAGTTTCGCAATTGTCATTAATCGGCTGCGCCAACAAAGTAGCCCCCCTCAGTATGAGCGCGCAAAAAATCAAAAAACGGACGTATTTATTTTTCATAGCGTTGGAAACGGTTTATGGATAATTAAAGAATATTTTTTTGAACAGATGGCTGATAGCTCAAATCTGGTAGCCGTAAATTAACGCCCTAAAAGTAGAAAAAGTACCAATGATTTGCACAATATTTCACACATCATTAACGTGGTTTGGGCTTGGAATTAAATTTATCGCCATTTTCAGCAGCATATTGTGATAAAAAACTACTTTCGTTGCCCTATATTGAATCAGAAATACCTAACGAGATATTTTAGTCCCCCTCAGTATAAATAGCATTTTTTACGCAAGACAGCACGTTTAATGGTTATTTCAGCGATTTAGACGGCGACTTGGCAGATTTGGACGGCGACTTGGCAGACTTAGACGGCGACTTGGCAGACTTGGACCTCTCCTTGGCAGACTTGGACCTCTCCTTGGCAGACTTGGACCTCTCCTTGGCAGACTTGGACCTCTCCTTGGCAGACTTGGACCTCTACTTGGCAGACTTGGACCTCTACTTGGCAGACTTGGACCTCGCCTTGGCAGACTTGGACGGCGACTTGGCAGACTTGGACTTCAATTTAACCGCTCTTTAGTCGCTGCATTTCTGTAAAGTTGACAAACGGGCATTTTAGGGACCCCTCAGTATAAACGGCATTTTGACGCGTTTTTACGTTCCCAAAGGACTTTAAACTTCACGGACTGAGGTCTGTGATACAATCAGTACCTCTTATTTCTTACATTCAAAACTTATGAAAAATTTTCAACTTTGGACAATGCACCACACCTTTAAGTTATTGACATTCACGATTTTATGCGCTTTTATACCAACGCAATTAAGCGCACAACAGTTTTATCATTTTGAAGAATTCTACGAAGATTCCGCCTTTATTGTCGCTAAAAACATCAAATCCGTTACCGTTCGGATGCCTGATTTAATGACCGACACGACGGAATCGGAATACTTGCCGCTTCAAAAATTGTGCTTTAATCCTTACGGAAAACTCGCCAAATATGAGTTCAATTTGACGCCCGACAACCAACGCAAACCGTTCGGTTTCATCGAAAATTTTTACAACGAAACCGCGCGTTGCTTTCGCAGCTACCGTTACCACCGTGGAAAAGACGAGCGCGACTCGATTCGAGAGGTCATTTTGTACGAATATGACGAAATCGGTCGCCTTATAATTGAGTCGCACCACCAAATGCAAATCGGCGAATACAACGAATATTCCATCAATTACGAGTGGTTTGCCGACAGTTTTCGTTTGCAACTCGCCGAGGAAAACCGCATGGATTCCGTCCGTTTTGACCCACAACGCCGCGCCGTCATGTTTTCTCAAAATGGCGTGATTTATTACCCTTATTTCGACGAAAAAACGGGATTGCGCCAAAAAATGCAACGTTTTGTCCGCGACGAAAGCACCGAAAAACCGATTGAAATATCCGAAGTTGCTTACATTTACGACGATTCCAGAAAACTCGTCCGCGTGGAAACGGCGGGTCGTGAGGTCATTTTTCTGTACGATTACAACGGTTTGCCAATTAGCAGCCAAATGCGCGATAAAACATCTGGTAAACAAATTGGCTGGCAAGTCTATTATGAATATGAATTTAGATGACGCCGCCTCTTTTTGGGAAAAATACTGAGGGGTCCTCATTTTTATTCTTTTGCCATTTTTACGTCACGTGGCTAAAGTATTTACTGCATTAAAAAATATTTTTTACATTTACATTTGCTTTTAAAACCTCTATCCCATCCACTATTTTCAATCATTTACACATTGTTTTTAAAATCATTTCTACACATGAAAGGACTATTCCAAAAACTGTCGTTGAGCTTGTTCTTACTCACCCTTTTGAGCAATGCGTTGGTTGCTCAAAAATTGGAACCCACTAACAAACCGCACCCCGACGCGGTAAATATTGCGCTTCGTTATCTCGAAAAGCAGCAAAATGCGTGGAATTTGACCGCCGAAGACGTAAAAAACGTCCGCGTTCAAGATTTTTATGCCACCGAAGCCAACGGCGTTACCCACGTTTACATTCTTCAAGAAAACGCCAACATCGAGCTGTTCAACGGTTTGGTCAACGTCAACGTTTTGCCATCGGGCAAAGTGCTTTTTGCGGGCAATCGCTTCATGCATGATTTCGCTTCGACGGTCAACGCGACTGTACCCAGTTTGACACCCCAAGCGGCGATTAAAGCGGCTTGCACGCTTTTAGATGTCAAAAATACGGAGGCACTTACGTTGAAAAACGTTGTATCGAAAACGGAATTTATTTTCAACAAAGGCGCTTTCGTTTTGTCGGACATCAACGTGAAGTTGAAATACCAAAAAATGAGCGACAATGTGGCGCGTCTTGCGTGGGATTTGAACATCGACCAACCCGACGGACAAAACCATTGGAACGTCCGCATCGACGCCTTGACGGGCGCGCTCTTGGACAAAGGCAGTTACACGGTGCATTGTAGCATCAGTCACGACCATTTCAAGCACCATCAAACCGATTGCGCTGCTGAAAATGCTCAAAATACTGAGGGGTCTCTTTCAAACTTCAAACT
>JAYUKJ010000088.1:0-5685 GCA_043764555.1 Saprospiraceae bacterium | reverse complement strand
AAAGTAACGTCACGATTCGGCGTTTGAAGACCACAATCAACGCCAATCGACGGACTACATTTACGTTACATTCAAAAGGATGCCGTACAAGGCAAAATTAGAAATATATGAACAAACTTACGCTTTAAATCTTAACTTAAAGCAGCCCGAGCAAATAACACACAGAAGCGAGACAAACGAAATTTACTCATTTTTCACACCACTCTAACTGGCTATTTAAACACTTTAATGGTCATTAATGCCCATAATTAACGCGTTAATAATCCTTTCCCAAAACGTATTGTCACGTCCAATTTCCCGAATGATGAATGATGAAGATTAAATTTAGGACCCCTCAGTATTTTATCCAAAATATATCCTTTTACGCTGTTTTTTGAACGAAATTAATGAATGTAAAACAATTAATTAAGTTTCGCAATTAATTGGCAATCAATTACTTACAAAGAAATCATTTCCCAAATTCATAAGCATTATTTAAAAGAAAAATGTAAGCAAATAAGCGTAGATTTAAAAGCGCGGCAACGTTTAAAAATTAGTGAAAGAAGGGTTAAACGAAGCCTTAATCCACATCAAATTGTGCCATGGGCAAACTATGAGAAAACTAACATTCAGATTGTTCCACTATTAAAAATTCAACAATTAAATGCTCGAAAGCTGTCGCCATTCACTTGGCGATGGCTTTTGTTTTAGCGACATTTCCTTAAATGGAGTGTATAACAAATTGTCTTTTAGGCTTCAACTTTCCAAAAATTTTAAACTTTTGGAAAGCTATTTCACGATAAAAGGTGAATTTGTTATGCACTCCCTTAAATGTAAAATAGACTTTGGTCGTTTAAACTACTTACATTTGTCCCAGTTGTAGCAATTATTCATTTTTCATTTTCCACTTAAATCCAATGCTTTTTAGATATTTTATTGCCAATAAACCCTTCAATACGATTTGCCAATTCTCCGAAGAAGTGGCGGGGCAAGCCACTTTAGCGCACTTGAATTTTACGTTTCCGAAAGACGCCTACCCCATCGGACGCCTTGACCAAGACAGCGAAGGTTTGCTGTTATTGACAAGCGACCGCTCGTTAAATCACCATCTGCTGAATCCGCAATTCGCCCACAAACGGACGTATCTCGCGCAAATCGAAGGCATTCCGACGGCAGAAGCATTGGGAAAATTCAGAAATGGCGTCTCCATAAAAATTGAAAAAAAGCTGTATGACACCTTGCCCGCCCAATGCAAGTCCGTGGAGGACCCCTCAGTATATTTCGATAATCAGCCGATTTGGACCCGTTTACCGCTGCCTAAAGCGTCGGGAAACAAGCCGATGTCGTGGATTGAGGTGACATTGACGGAAGGAAAAAACCGACAAGTGAGGCGAATGTGCGCCGCAATCGGGCATCCGTGTTTGCGCTTGATTCGGACGAGTATTATGGATTTAAAATTAGGCGATTTACAACCCAATGAAGTAAAGGAATTAAATGCCGAAGCGATTTTTTCTTTACTAAAAATTTGACACATCCAAACGTATTAATCTTTACTTTTGCGGCACTATGAAAGTATATTTTAGTCTCGACCAATTACCCGAATTCCAAAATGCCGTCCTCACGATTGGCTCTTTTGACGGCGTTCACAGTGGGCATCAACGCATCTTGGAACGCGTTACGCAGTTGGCGCAAAGCGTTGATTCACAATCCATTGTGGTTACTTTTCATCCGCACCCGCGCTTGATTCTCTCTCCCGATAGCGCTACCCTATCGCTGCTCACGACGACCGATGAAAAGGTCGCTTTGCTCGAAAAATACGGCGTTGACGTTGTGGTTGTCGTCCCATTCACGCGTGAATTTGCGGAGCAATCGCCCGATGATTACATCGAAAACTTCTTGGTGAAACATTTCCATCCTGCGCACATTGTTGTCGGTTACGACCATCGCTTCGGAGCAAAACGCGTGGGTGATATGTCTTTTTTGAAAAAATCAGCTGCGCGTTTCGGCTATGAAGTCGTTGAAATAGAAGCACAACTCGTCGATGAGATTACCGTTTCTTCCACCAAAATCAGGCAAGCCTTGGCCAATTCCGACGTTAAAACGGCGAATCGCTTGTTGGGACATCCCTTCATTTTTTCGGGAATTGTCGTCAAAGGGCAACAAATTGGCCGTGAAATTGGCTTTCCGACGGCTAATTTGCAAATTCCTGATAGACATAAATTATTGCCGCCGCATGGCATTTACGCCGTGTTTGTGCATCTCGAAGGCGGGCGAAAACTACGCGGAATGCTCTACCGTGGCGACCGTCCCGTTTTGAAAGACCACGACAACGTGACGATTGAAATTAATATTTTCGATTTTCACGAAGACATTTATGATAAAAAAATGAGCGTCGAACTGATTGAATTTCTGCGTCCCGACCGCAATTTCGACAGCCTCGAAAGTCTCGTTGTCCAGCTTGCCGATGATGAGCGCGCGAGCCGAGAAGTTTTGCAAAGCGTTGAAAATCAAGTATTTCCGAAAGTTGCCATCGTGATTCTAAATTGGAACACCCCTCAGTATTTGATGCAATTTTTGCCCTCCGTTTGCGGTTCTCGCTACGGGAACATGGATATTTTTGTCGCCGACAATGGGTCAACGGACAACAGCGTCGAAGCGGTTCGCAATTTCAATCTGGACGGCATTCCGTCAACAATGGGCATTGACCGCGTTCGGGTGATTGAGTTGAAAGAAAATTATGGCTTCGCCAAAGGCTACAACGTGGCGCTGAAACACGACAAACTACGCCCCAAAAGCCGTGAAAATCCCGATGGTTACGACTTCTACGTTCTTCTGAATTCCGATTGTCGGACGTCGCAGGGCTGGTTGTCGCCAATCATTACGACGATGCAAGCCGACCCGACAATTGCCGTCGCGCAGCCTAAAATTTTGGATTACGCTAAAAAACGGCGCTTTGAATACGCGGGTGCGGCGGGCGGTTGGATGGACGCCTTGGGTTATCCGTTTGCGCGCGGACGGGTTTTTGACACCTTAGAAAAAGATAAAAAACAGTACGATGCCGTCGAGGAAATCTTCTGGGCGTCGGGCGCGGCAATGGTGGTTCGGGCGGACGTTTGGCAACGATTTGGCGGTTTTGACGCCGACTTTTGGGCGCATATGGAAGAAATCGACTTTTGTTGGCGCGTCAAACGGGCGGGTTTTAAGGTCATTGCGCAACCCAAAGGCAGCGTTCGGCACGTTGGCGGCGGCACGATGGACTATTTGAGTCCTCGAAAAACGTATTTGAATTTTAGAAATAATTTGTTTTTAATTTTTAAGAATGAATCCACGTCAAAGCTGCTGTGGCTCATTCCTGCGCGTTTGGTTTTGGACGGCGTGGCGGCTTTAAAGTTTCTGTTTGATAAAAAAGGCGCGCATTTTTTGTCCGTCTTGAAAGCGCATTTTAGTTTTTACGGCAGCCTTTTTTCTTTAATCAATAAACGCAGCGCGACCGCACAACTCGTTGAAAAACAACGCATTGCGCCGCCCAATAAAGCGGGCATACTGGGCGGGTCGATTGTTTGGAGGTATTTTATCAAAAAACAATTGACGTTTAAAGAATTGATGGAGAACAAAAAAACCGTGGTGCCGAAGCAAGAAGTAGCGCACGAAGAAGAGGAGTAATTCAAAAATTAGGACCCCTCAGTATTTTCTATAAAAAAGCCTTGCAGCTCGATAAACGAACTGCAAGGCTTTTTTATAGGGCGTTTTGCCTTATTCTTTCACAAACTTCGCTACTAATATTTATTCACAATTGATTGTAAGATACCCAACAACAAAGGCAAATTAGTAATCGAAAAAACTTTTTCGTCAATATAAATCGTATTGCCTTCAAGGAATAAAAATTGCCAGTCAAATCCATTACTAACTGCGCCATAAACATCTAAAACAGGATTGTTGTGATTTTGATTGAAAACCCTTGCTCCGTAAAGTTGTGCCGCATTTTGCGCCCAACCGTCTTCAATGGCCCCTTTTTTAGCTTCCGTCACACTAAAAATAGGGTCGCGCATTTCGGCAGCATGGGGATGATGAACGAATGCAAAATCCACTTCCCCATTGAGTTTTAATTTACGGTCTGCCATCATTTCTTCGCCCGAAAAAAGTTGTATGGTCTCTTTATTTCTCAACTTTATTTCTGCTAAAATGGGGGCAATGATAAATTCATTCCGAGCTTTTTCTGTTTTAGTTGGAATATAACGCTGACGCTCTAATGTTTCTATCAAATAAGCAGAGGGTTCAACAGGCACGATTTGGCTGGTATCAAACAAATTCCGAAAAGATTGTTGGATACCAAATTTATTTTCTAATTCGGAAAAAGTGAATTTACTATAAGCCATGACTCTTTATTTTTAGAACAAAGATACATTTTTCTGATAAAAAAGGGCGATTATCTTTTTCTTACTTTCCTTTTTAGCTTTTCTAAATGATTGTCCGTAGCAAATTTATGCTTTATTCTACATTTGATGCCCCCTCAGTATTTTCTATAAAAAAAGCCTTGCAGTCCGTTTACCGTGCTGCAAGGCTTTTGGCTTTTATTCCGTAGGAATCAACGTTCATTATTGCTTAAAAAACTTGACCGACGCTTCTTTTGATTTGATAAAATACATTCCCGATGGTAAATGAGACACATCAATTTCGGTTGATTGTCGGAAAGAGGACCCCTCAGTATAAAGCACTATTTTGACAAAATGAAAGCCCTTTCGACGCGTCGAAAGGGCTTTCATTGTCTTAACTTTTTGGGGGAAACGTCACCCGTTAGCGGTTGCTTTGATGGGCATCAGCGTCACTTTGATGGTGTTGTTTTTCCCTTTCTTGATTTGTACATCGTCAAAGACGACCGTTTGAAACCCTTCTTTAGAAATGACAAAATCGGCACCTTTGTGCGGCTTTGTTGCCATCAAAGCAGCCTGTGCGCCCACCGTCATTCTATTCATATTCAAGGCCGAGCTATCGACCGTATAATCCGTGATTTTTTCATTCGTTTCGCCGTTCGTCACCACAAAAGTCGTCTTTGTGCTGGCCGTTCTTGGCGCGATGACGGTGCAAGCCGTCTCGAAACGGCTCAAGAAGGCGGCGGCGCTTTCTTTCAAATTGACGGCGCTTGCTTTGAGCAACTCAAAAGCCGTTTCGCCTTCCAGCATCGTGGCGTCTAATTTGGCGATTAGGTTTGTTCGTTCTTGAATGGCGCTGCGGGGTTCCGTTTTGACATTGGTGTATTGAACGATAGCCGCTTCGTAGTCCGTCAAAAGGGTGGCTTTCATGCCGCGTTTTGTCGTCAATTCGGACAACAAAGCGCGCGCTTTGTCCGCAATGTTTTGATTGCGCTCAATAACTTGCTCTTCTTTGCCACTACCGAGCGACGATTTAGAGTGGTGACTCATTTTTTTGAGCGCATCGTCTTTCATTTTGACGCCGTAGCTGTTCAGATTGATGCACACATCCAAGCCCAGTCCAATCATGCTGTCTTTGACTTTTTGCTTGTTGTCGGTGTGTGAATTTCCCAATTTGACGCGCTTTGACAAGTCGCGCACAGTCGGCAACAGCATCTCTAATGCCGTTTTGTCTTCTTGGAAAATGGGATTGAGGGCCACTTCCGTCGGGTTTTCGCTGCATACTCGGATAACGCGCTCCCAAGTGTCGAATCGGCTATTTTGTTCTGCATTCATG
>JAYUKJ010000087.1:0-5689 GCA_043764555.1 Saprospiraceae bacterium | reverse complement strand
AATGCAACTCCAAGATTACAACGCCGACCAAGAATATTACAAGGTTCTATGCCCCGATTTGGGTGAGCTAATCATTCGTGTACCGCCGAAAGATGCCGAAAATTTCAAAGAAAATTTTTCTCAAGTTCAGATTAAAACGCCAAAATTCGTTGTTGGTAAAACGGCGATTGAGCTCGACGCGGTGGAAGTGACGGTGCCACGTGGCAATGAATTTAAAAGCTACATGATGGCAACACCCGCGAAATGAGGTTATTACATATAATGATTTTTTCAAAAAAAATTAAAATAAACTTGACGATGGGACAAAGCTCTTTTTTTATACGCCTCATTTTATTGATAATGGTCGTTTTTTCCTCCGCAAAAAATGGCGCCACTCAGGAGCCACGTCGTGAGTTTCGCGGTTTCACGAGCGGTACGAGTATGTCCGTCAATTGCGACGGACATTGGCTTTTGGTCAATTCGAGCAATGATGTTGAATTGTTCCACACCCGGACGGGCATTCAGATTCGTAAATTTTCTGCTCACAAAACCGCTGTTAGTGCCGTTGCCGCGCATCCGCGAAAGCGCGTTGCTGTAACGGGCGATGAAAGCGGGCAGTTATACTTATGGAATATTGATGATTTGAAAATTATTCAGACGTATGCACCTCAAGGTGACGCCATCAAATCCATCCGATTTAACAAAGAAGGCTCGCAGTTTGTCGCCATTATCGGTTCGGGCAATCGGGTGCGCTTATTCGATTTGATGCACGCCAAACACATCAGCGGCAACGACGACAATCTTTTGGAAATAGAGGCAACTGATTTGAATGAAATCAAAAATCAGTTGTTCACCGCCCACGACAATGGAACCGTCGGCGTGTGGTTTGCGACGGACAGTTTGAGAAAAAGCAAGACGTGGAAAGCGCACGAAGGTGCCGTTACGGGTGTGCAATCCCTTAGAAATGGACAAATTCTGACCGTTGGCAAAGACCGAACGATAAAGATTTGGGATGCTAATTTTAAAAATATAAAAAATTATATTGTTGAGTCGTCCATTGCGGGTATTGCCGTGTCGAGCGACCAAAAAATGGCCGCTTTGGCGCTTGGCGACGGCAAAACAGTCGTTTTGGATATTTCGACGGGTTTGATAAAATTTCAATTTGACAGCAAAAACAAAGTAAAAAACGTCGTTTTTCATCCCACCGAGCCGTTGATTATTGCGCTCTACAACGACAATGCGGCGCGGTCGTGGTTGCTGAAATAATTTTTTTGAGAAAAAGGACCCCTCAGTATAAAACAAAAAAACGCCTTGTAAAGTGATTTGCAAGGCGTTTTTTGCTTTTATACTGAGGGGTCTTATTTTCACTTATAAAATCTAAAACGCTACCCTAAAAAAGGTAAAATTGATAGGCTTTTAAAAAAATGCATCGCTTGTTATCTTCGTATGTGAGTGCCGTATTATGTTTATATGTAAATTTTAAATAAATAATTTTAACCACTACTAAACGCGTTTAAAACAATGAAAAAACAAAGCATTGTTATTTTTAGCCAAGCCGTAAAACATACACACAATAAAGTAAGCTCAAAATAATCCTTTTCCTTTTCCTTTCTTTATGGGGCGCAATAGTCCATTTTATTAATCAAAAACACTTAAATCAATGAAAATCCTAAAACAGTACATTGAAGTCGTTGACTTTTTCACGGTCAAAAAGCAAGAACTTAACACGCTCATCGGCGACGAAAACACGAAGGTTCGTCAATTTTATGAAGGTCTAAATGCCGATATTTGGCAAAATGAAGATGAAGCCGCCGCCGCTTTGTACGGCGAGGCGTTCGATGCTCCTCATGCTTCCTTTCGCGTTTTGAAAACGGAGTTGAAAAAACGGCTGCATTTTTTGATAGGTGGTGTGCTTGATTTTAAGCAAGCCGATAAGATGACAGCGTTTCAGCAAGCCTACTACATTACAACGCGGCAACAAGCGGTTTTAAAAATCCTAAATGGTCGCGCTAAGTATTTAGCCGTTTTTGATTTGGCACAAACGCTTTGCGACTTGGCCATGAAATTTGAGTTTGCCGAGCCTGTTGTTACGGCATCGGCAACACTCAAACGGCATTATTTAACGAGAGTACCCGACGCTAAAAAATATAACTATTACAAAGAACTCAATGAAAAATATACGCAAATTCTTCAAGCGGAAAGAATGGCGGATGATTTTTTTGCAGAGGTGACAAGTAATTTCATCGAAAACCGCACGGCTAAATTGTGGCTAAAACCCATTGTGGATGAGTATATGCAGCAACTTGCTCCTTATAAAGATACCGTGGATAGTTTCTTTTTTATTTATTATGCGGGTATGGTAGAAATTTGGTCATGGATAGTTGTTAATAATTATGAGCAATCACTACGGGTGTGTGATGAATGTATTAGCCGTTTGGAGCAAAAAGCATTTAGATATGACAGTGGTTTATTGGGATTGCTTCATAGGAAAGTTATTTGTTGCATGATGCTTAGAAAATATGAACTGGGCATTGCGGCCATTGAAAAAACCTACTCACTCATACAGCCTCATTCGCACAATTGGTTCAACAATGGCATCTTACAAATACAATTGGCCTTTCACACCGAAAATTACAAGCAAGCCATTAAAAAATGTATTGAATTGGTGCAATCTCCTGATTTGGAGTACCAAGCAAAGACGGTGATTGAAGAATTGACAATCTGTGAAGCGTATCTTCAGTGGTTGGTAACGTATGACAAAATTAAAGTGACCAAAACGGAAAAAGAAGCAATCGGACAGTTCCGCATGACGCGCATAATGAACGGATTGCCCACTTTTTCAAAGGATAAAAAAGGGATGAATATTCCGATACTGATGTTGCAAGTGTTGTGGTTATTGGCCGAAAAACGCTATGATGAATTTTTAGACTGTCTTGACGCGTTGGCAAAATACAAAACGCGCTACTTAAAAGAAGATGAAAACCTGCGTACCAACTTGATTATCAAGCTATTGCATCAAATTCCAGAAAACGGCTACGATAAGCGTAAAGTAGTCCGAAAAACGGAAACATTGGTTAAACGCTTAATGGATACGCAAGCGGCTACCTACGAAATCGAGATTTTTCCCTATCATATTTACTGGAATTTGCTGATGGATATGATTTAATGACAATAAAAAAAAGTGGTCAGAATTAACAAATAATACTTTTAAGGTCTTTTTAAAAAAGCCTATAGCATTGATAATCAATGTTATAGGCTTTTTTGTTTTACGCAAGGCTAATGAAAATACACTTAACAAAACTACGTCAACTGTCCGTGACCCGCCTTTTACGCCCACCTACTTTTGTACCATCAAACAAGCGAATACGCAAAACGGCAAGCAAAAAAACGCAACGCAGCCTAAAACAAAAATTCTTTCACAAGTACATTTAATTAAAGCATTTTTAACATGATTCTAGTAATTTTAATCCTTATCGTAGTCGTCGCTCCAATTGTTATTGAAGAAACGAGTGACCTTTAAAAAACACTTAACAAACGCCCAAATATTAAGGGGGGAGATGCCTTTATTTTTTTTAAGAAATAGCGGCTAATAAATTTTAAAATGTTGGTAATCAATATTTTATCTAATAATTAAATTTTGCCAATTTTAAATAAACGCTACCCCCCTCAGTATTTGAGCCAAAAAACGACTTAACAAAACGCGCTAAACTGTCCGTGACGCGTTGATTTTTCGCCTGTAATTTTGTTATAGGAAATGGAAATAAGACAAGTTTAAGCCTTTTATTAAACAAGGCTTGGTTATTTTTTTACATCTTATGTATCACGGTATAACATACAAAACAATGAACGACATTAAGAATAACGTCTTTTCAAAAGGCATCAATTTATCCATAAAGTTGGGTAATCCCAAATACGAATGTGCGCGGTTTGGCATTTGTGAAATGGATGCAGAGGGTGATTTTTCTATACCACATTCTGAAAGCCTTGATAATAAAGCGCGGGCTACAATTGTACTTACAAAAAAGAAACAATTGAGTTTTCTTTTTGACCGAAGCAGCTTGACGGCTCAAACGGACAAAACGCATTTTGCAAGCGGCTTTTTTACAATAGAAGTTGCTAAAAAACTGCCTACTGCCTTATCGGAAAAATGGGACATGGCGCCTTGTCAGATTGAAGCAGGTATGTATGCTATCGAAGCGTACAAGCAGTATTATAAAATCGTGATAGCGATTGCACCTATTACAAGCGTTAATCCGCTTGATTATGGTTGTTCAAAACAAGCCATCATCAGTATTGTAAATGGTGGCAATGGTTATCGCCGCCTTCCGCTGCCTACTGTGGCATTAATGACGCTATAATTAATAGTAAACGGAATACACAAATTAAAAGACGAGACGCTTGGACAAAAGGAGTCAATTGGTGGTTGAACGCCAACAATCGTTTCAAAGCGGCGGTAGGTGCGGCAGAAGTTACTGGCTCATTTTCAACAGTTTACGAATGTAACTGTACACAATACGATCCTATTACTGGCAATGATTCATATACTAACACGTATATGACTGCAACGCCACAGGAGTGCTACAATCAAAGTTCGAGTAATTCATATTGCAATTTAGGAACGCCTACCACCGTTGTCACTTACACATCTGTAAATAAGGATTCGGATGGCATTGTTCTCGCAAGTTCCGCAAGTGGCTACCCGGGCGCTGCAACTAAGGAAATGATTGGGTCAAATCATCAGCAAATGAGAAATGATAAAAATACTAAAGACAGGCTTAACGAGCTTTATGAAGGAATACATGGCCCTTATTTCAGAAGCAGATAATAGTTAATTTAACACCATCACATTGCGGCGGGTTTTTCTCGCCGCAATAATTTTAAATCAACAAAAAATGAAAAATAAAATGATTCTTAATTTCATAATTTATTTGTCAGTGTCTTTGGGTATTGGTTGTAACAAAGAAATCCCTCCTACGCCTATTCCCATTCCACCTACGCCTATTCCCATTCCACCTACGCCTTGCTTGTACGGACTTTGCGATACGTCAAAATTAAATTTGGTGTGGCAAGTACCCCTCAGTAAAGACACAGCAGAAATTGGTTCGAAAAAAGCTTTACTATTTAATGGCAATGTGCTTTTTACCGAAGAACAAGCAAGCGAGACTTTGAATATGCTGGATGGTAAAACAGGGGCTTTTGTTTGGAACTGGAGTGATTATATTGTTAACGGGCGTACCAGTATTACCGGCAATGGTGCAGGGGCGAATGGCATTATACACAAGGACAATCAAATTTTGATTAATGCTTGGAATGAAATTTATTCTATGAACGCACAAGATGGACGCACAACTTGGAAATATCAAACACCATTTAACATTGAAGGGCACCCACGATTCAAAATTATTGGGGAAGAACTTTACCATGTTCATGAACCTGTAATAAATAAAAAGACAGTAAAAAGTACATTGGTGAAAAGTAGAATAAATCAGGCAATATGGAATCCTGTTTTTAGTCAAGATAGTTTTGGTAAGTATGAGCCTTCTCTTGAAACA
This sequence comes from Saprospiraceae bacterium, assembly GCA_043764555.1. Lineage (GTDB taxonomy): Bacteria > Bacteroidota > Bacteroidia > Chitinophagales > Saprospiraceae > JAAFJT01. The sequence goes on along the minus strand of JAYUKJ010000087.1, from coordinate 158 downwards.
CCCAACAAATGGATAAGTCCCGAAGGACACGAAATCTTGATTTTCCAAGCGCGATTTATTGATTTTTCTTTTTCCAATAACAGCCCAGATTTGATTGATGTGGTTGGTTACGATACGCAAGACAAAAAAGAGTATTTTAGGTTCAAAAACATAGATTC
>JAYUKJ010000086.1:0-1718 GCA_043764555.1 Saprospiraceae bacterium | reverse complement strand
AATTGGCTTCTTCTACAGCATCTTGATTGTTTTTAGCGTGCTGCCAAGCCCCATAATTGATTTGTAAATTTTGTTGCGTTGCATAGCAATTGCTTTACGCAAACCCGCCGTTTTTGCTTTAGAATACGCATCGTGTCCATTGTGAATACGGTGCAACAATTCAACAGTGTTTAAGGCTTTTTTATTTGATAAATCAACGGCTTCAAAATAACATTCTTCTAAATCAATATCAAAACGATAAATAATGTCTTTTTCTACATCATCAAGCGGCGAACAAGGGTCGAGATAACCACCGTTCGGCGTTTTATTTGGCTTCATTTTATTAGCGTCTGAATCGGCAGGATAAAGGTTTGTCCACGCATATTTCAAATCGGGACGCTCATTTTGAGGAATAAAATGCTCTACTTCCATCAGTAAAGATGTGTGGAATTTCCTTTCCGTCAAATAGCATTTTGCAAAAAAAAGCGTATCAAATGCGGCAATTAAATCAGATTCGCGGTACGAGGCGGTACTTTTAGGCTTATTGTCAATTGGATTTTGTTGCCACAATTCTAATTTATCTAAGTAAACTTGAATATTTTTTGTCGCTAAAGAAGCGGGTGTTTGAGTCGGTCGCGTTATATTTATCATTGATTAAAGACTTGTTTCCATGATTAATGAATTTAATTCCAATTCTAAAACGGGCGATAAATACCGTTCATTTTCCATCAAAATAGCCGATAATTTTTCTTTTAAAACAGGCTTATTATTTTTAAATTCTTTTGTCGCTGTTTTAATGTCCTCCATAATTTTATCCGCAATTGGCGAAAATTCATTATCTAATCCAAAATGCGTTACCATTAGTTCAGAATAACTGCTGCCCACAACTTCATCCGTAACGGTATTTCGACTTGTTAAATCAAAAATCGTTGTGTTTTTAATGCTTGAAATTACCGCAGGGGAATGCGTTGCCACAATAAATTGCACACTTGGAAAAAATTCCGTTAAAATTGGCAACACTTCGTATTGTGCTTTAATGTGCAAATGTGTTTCGGGTTCATCCAAAAGCACAGTGCCGCAAGGGTCATACGTGTTGTCATTAACTGCTGAACGAATTAAATCAACGCGAATTAATAAGTCAACTAAAATGCTTATAAATGCAGAAAAGCCTTCTGACATTTGATTAAAAGTAATTTTTCTACCGTCTTTTAGGATTACGAAAAACTCAAAATCTTTATCTTCAAAGATTAATTGTAATGAATTATCCTCAAAAAAGCGTCTAAGAATATTTATAAATTTCTCAAAAAACTTTTCAGTTACTTCATTGCCTTCTATATTTTTATTCAATTGATAAAAAGCCTGTTGTACCTTTTTATTAACTAAATACTGTTTAAACTGTTGAGTAAAATATGTTGTACTTTCAGCTAATGTTAATTTATCAATGAACTCATTTACTTTTGTAGGCGTAGCAACATCTTTAGGATTTGCTTGACGATTAGCAATGAAAAATGAAAAGATTGATTTTCCTTTATATTGATTAATAGAATTTTGGTTAAGAAAAACAGGAACTGCACTTTTTAGTATTAATAGTTTTTGTTCCCATAATTTTCCATATAACTTTCTATTTGCGCCATGCTTAATACCTTGTTCTAAACTTTTAATAGTTTCAAAACCTGCATCAGCACCTAGTAATTCTACGCCAACATTACTCTCAACGCCGCGCAAAATCGTCGTTTTTC
>JAYUKJ010000085.1:0-21286 GCA_043764555.1 Saprospiraceae bacterium | reverse complement strand
CTCGCAAGACGCCTAAATCAACCGTTTTTGCTTTTTCATAAATTTCAGAACAACGTATAACTTGTTGATGTCGCGTGAGTTGAATAAACGCCAACATGGCATTGGTTTGTTTCTCAGAATTCTTAATTTGGTCAAAAATTGCCGACATCGAGGACCCCTCAGTATCGGAGGCATACGGCTCTTTGAAACGGACGCAGGAGACGACTTTAGGCTTAAATTTCTGTTGCAATTCCTCTTTGATGTCCAAAATATTGTGCATCAACAAGCGGTTGATGATGGGATAAACGGTGCGTTGACCGATTATCTTTTGGATTTGCTCAATCGTCAACTCCTTTTGAATCGTCAAGGCTTCGGCAATCAGATATTCTTGGTCATTGAGTTCCGAAAAATTTTGGTCGTGTTCGGCGTTCAAAATGATGCGCGTTTCGGACGACAATTTCATGTTAGTCGGCAAAGCCGCGTTCATCACTTCGCCCAAAGTGCAGCCGTAATAACGTGCCATCCAAGACCAAAAATCTAATTGCAAAGTTGAGATAATCGGTTCATCATCAATGATTTGTGAAATTGGCTTGGTGGTATAATCAGGTTTTTCGGAAGTCACTGCAATGACGACCGCCGAGTATAAATCACGCCCTTTGCCGACCTGTACCTCAACGCGAATCCCAAATTTAACCTTATCGACCATCTCTTCGGGAATGTGAAAAGTTAAAGGTTTGGGCATCGCCAAGGGCAAAATGACGGTCGCAAAAGCGGTGGGTTCTATTGATTTGAATAATTCCAAAATGTATGTTTTTTATGAAAAAAGGGACCCCTCAGTATAAACGGCTTTTTCAACCGATTTTACGACAAATTTAAAACGAATTGTTGAAAGTGTCAAAAAATGTTTTCCACAAAAAAAACACCGCCGCTTAACTTTTGAAAAGTCAAACGGCGGCATCAATAACACGTTTTAAATAAGATTTTTACGCCATCACCGCGTCAAATTGCAGCTTCGCCAAACCCGCGTAAATGCCGTGTTCTTTTTCGTACAATTCGTCGTGTGTGCCTTGTTCGACGATTTTCCCGCCGTCCAAAACGTAGATTTTATCAACTTCGCGGATTGTCGCCAAACGGTGCGCAATGATGATGCTCGTGCGCCCTTCCATCAACACATTGAGGGCGTCTTGAACCACTTTTTCGCTTTCGGCATCAAGGCTTGACGTGGCTTCATCGAGCAATAAAATGCTTGGATTGCGGAGAATTGCGCGCGCAATCGCAATGCGTTGCCGTTGTCCGCCGCTTAGTTTTATACCACGTTCGCCGACAATTGTTGCCAAACCGTCGGGAAATTGGCTAATAAATTCCCAACTGTTCGACTGCTTTGCAGCTTCTATCACTTCATCGTCTGAGGCGTCGGGTTTGCCGTACAAAATGTTCTCTCGAATGGTGCCGCCGAAGAGCAAAACTTCCTGCGGAACGAGCGCCAAATTCTGTCGATAATCGCTAATATCGTAGTTTGCCATGTCTTTTCCATCGACAAAAATGGACCCCTCAGTAGCTTGATGAAAACGGAGAATTAATTGCATAATTGTCGATTTTCCTGCGCCCGAAGTGCCAACAAGGGCAATTTTCTGACCCGATTTTATGGTCAAATCAACGCCTTTTAAGACCTCAATATCTTCGCGCGTTGGATAGCGAAAATGCACATTTTTCAGCTCAATATCGCCCGACAAACGCCGTGCGGGAAGCATCGGCACGTCTTTGACATCCACTTCCGATTCTCTATTTAAAATCTCCCGAACCCGCTCGGTCGCGCCAATACTGCCCATTAATTCGGGGTAAAAGCTACCTAAAGCCGCAATTGCACCGCCAATCGTTGCGGTGTAACTAACGAATTGAATCAAGCCGCCCGCCGTCATTTCGCCCGTACCAACCATCATTGCGCCTTGCCAAATAATGAAGAACAACGCACCGAATAAAACCGTAATAATGAACGTAGCAAACAGCGCCCGACGGCTCGCAAACTTCATTGACACCTTCACCACTTTTTCGTTCACTTTGCCGTATCTCCGCAGCTCAAACCACTCATTTGTAAACGATTTCACGGCATTGATTGATTGAATCGTTTCGTTCAAAATCGTGTTCGTTTCAGCTACTTCGTCTTGCCTTTCTTTCGACAATTTACGGATGTATTTGCCGAAAAATATGGCACCAACGACAATAACTGGGAAGGTCAAAATCATGATGATGGCGAGTTTTTGCGCCGTGTAAGCCAAAAACGCAATGCCCACAATCAGGACAATAATTTGGCGGATAAATTCTGCCAAGGTTACGCTGAACGTATTATATAATTTTTCGGTATCAGCAGTCACGCGACTCACGAGTTCTCCGACGCGGCTTTGCTCGAAAAAGCTAATCGGCAGCGACATCATTTTACGGTATAAAGCGAGTCTTAAATCGGCTAATCCACCTTCACTCACGCGCGCAAAGAGCATCACACGAGCGTAAGACATGACGCCTTGCAGGACAAATAAGGTAAATAGCATGATTTTTATGTCGTTCATTTGCCAGCCGTGTTTGGATTTATTTTGCATAATATCCACCATTTCGCCCGGCAAATAGAGGAACAACATGAACGTCAAACTGGAGAGAAATATAATCACTAAACCTAAAATAAACGACCACCGATAAGGACGAATAAATTCAAACATTTTTAAACCTTCGCGGAAAGATTCGCGGGAGAGTTTCACTTTCGGGGCATCGTCGTTGTTGCCCCATCTACTTTTTGCCATATATAGTTAATGGTGGATGATGAATGGTAAATGGTGAATTTTTTACGCCGTCTGAAGCGTTCGCTCCGTTTATTCGCAGCGCGCCAAAGCGTAAAGGTAAACAACTTAATGTTGTAGAAGGTTTGACGAATGACTATTTGAAAAATTGAGCGAAAGCGCGTTTATTTTATTTGGACATTTTTAGGACCTCTCAGTATAAAGCATGAAAAAAGCCTTTCAACCACGCGTCGAAAAGCTTTTTTTACGATTTATACTGAGGGGTCCTTGTTAGTGCCTATTTTCTAAAATTAGGTCGCCTTATTCGACTTCTCATAAATCGCTTTAAGGATGTCTTCGGCGATATTTTGTTCATTATTTTCTTGATGAATAATGATGTCGGCTTGCCCATAAAAGGCTTCTCTTTCGGCAACTTTGGTTTCAATGAATGCCAATAATTCGGCTCCTTTTCGACCGCTTAGAACGGGACGATGCGCGGTCTCGGCTTGTAATCTTTCGAGCAGTAGTTGTGGCTTGGTTTTGAGATAAACCGTTATGCCTGAATTATTTATGTATTCCATATTGTCGTGGAAACAAGGCGCACCGCCGCCCGTAGCGACGATGATATTGTCCCATTTTGAGAGTCCCCGCAAGCGCTCACTTTCGAGCTTTCTAAAGGCTTCTTCGCCTTTGTTTTTGAACAATTCGGGGATGGAGGACCCCTCAGTATTTTCGATTAAAACGTCCGTATCGACGAATAAATAATCCAATAATTGGGCAAGCTGTTGCCCAATATGCGTCTTGCCCGAACCCATAAAACCAATCAAATAAACCTTCATAATCATTAATGATGAGTTATGAATGATGAATGATGAATTAGAAATCATGATTTTAAATTCATCATTCATCGTTCATCATTCATCACTAATAATTATTTAGCGGAATTTGTTTTTTAATTTAAGGAAATGTTTTTCAAAGAACTCGTAAGAAACGACGGCAAAAATAACCGATAAAACGGTGGCGATTAGGGGAAATAGCACCAAATAGAGCGTCGAGAAAGCGTCAATATCTAAGTTGATCAATATTTTTTCAGATAATCGAATGGCGAATAGATGAAATATATAAATGCCGAAAGAAATCTTGCCCAAATACTTCAACCACGCTTGTTCGAGCCTGAAAATTGATTGTTCATGGATGGCAACGGCGACAAAACCAGCGGACAAAAAGCCATTTATGAACCAATCGGCGCCTTCGTAAAAGACCCAACGGAACAAAAAGAAGAGCGCGGGGATTAAAAAAGTCAATTGCAAAACGTAAATTGTCCAATTTGGCAATTTATACTGTGGGGTCAATTTATTGCCTTGAATGAGCCACGCGAACAAGCCGCCGAGTCCAAAATAAAAGAAGCGATTGATGGTGAAATTGTAAAAAGAATCGTGAAGTTGTAGTGGATTTAATTTTAATCTGAAAACGTCATTTGCCAGTTCTGTCCAAAAATAACTCGACAAAAAACCGACAACGATTAAGCCCAAAAACAGCCAACCCATTGATTTTTTTGCCCAACGCAACAGGGGTGCGAAGGCTAAATAGAACTGTTCTTCGACGCCAAGCGACCAAAAATGACCGAGCATTAAGGACGCGCCGCCGTTCATCCAACCGAATAATGTCTCAAAATTGAGGCTGAAAGTGAACAAACACGCGAGATTTACGAGAATATCACGCGTTGTGCCTTGTCCGTAGCCGACGTTGAACCAAGTTATAAAAAAATTGGCGGTCAAAATCCCAATCGTGCCGACCAATAAATAGAGCGGCCACAAACGCAAAGAACGGCGAATGTAGAACCGACGGACCTGAATCGTTCCCGTCCGTTCGATTTCTTCGATGAGCATATAGGCGATTAAAAAACCGCTCAAAACGAAGAAAAAATCGACGCCAAAAACGGCTAATTTATTCGCAAAAGGTTGGTAAGGAACGGTGAGATTTTTACGCTGATAAAGGTCGCCAATGATGTTTTGGCAATGCCCAACAATAACAAAAAAAGCCGCGATGAACCGCAGTCCGTCGAGGTTTTTGAAGTAAACAGGTATCTTTTTATCGTTTGTCATGGCGGCAAAGGTAATTGTTAATTTCAGATTTCAAATTTCAAATTTTGCATTAGACATTAATTTATCTCTTGATTTTTAGGTATTTTTCCAACAACAAAATATTGAATTTATGCCACTAAAATTAGGATTTATGAATAGCCGCAGTTAGTTTTGTTGCATTATTTCAATCAAACCTGTGTAGGACATGACTAAAGAGGAAGCTCGCAATCGCTACCGATTGCACACGCAACAACTTCATTTGACGGTCATTTATGAAGCAGAATTTCTACAGAAAATTGGTAAAAAACGATTAGAAGAAATGCGCGACGCCATGTTAGATAACCTGATTCACTTACGAAAATACATTTGAAAATGTTCAGTAACAAAAAATTCCAGTCTTTCGTTGACGAATATGCTAAAATTGCCGACGATGCTGTTGCGAAAAACGCACTAAAGGACTTTATGTTCTCACTTTCGCCCGATGATTTTTGCACATTTATGATAGAATCAGGGCGTTACTACAATGAAGCCGTTATTCAGCGACTTGCCGACCCGACTTGTACACTTGACGAAAAACAGATGTATAGAGAACAAGTTAATACGCTTTTCACGCAGTTAAAAGCACCGATTGCTGTGCTTTCCAAAGCGGCTTAATGCTAAAAAAAAGGTTTTAATAGCAAGGGAAATTAAAGACGTTTGACCTAATTTGAGGTTAAACGTCTTTATTTTTGCCAAAATACTGAGGGGTCTCTTTTTTCAGGAGTCGTTAAAATTAATCAATAAAACGTTGTAAAATAAATAAAAAAAATATGTTACAGTTAACTGATATTCCTAAAATTAAGCATTTGGACAGCGGCAATTTTTTCTTAATTGCCGGTCCTTGCGCCATTGAAAGCGAGGAACTGGCGATGGAAATTGCGGAACGCGTGAGCGCAATGTGCGACAGATTACAGATTCCTTATATTTTTAAAGGCTCGTATCGCAAGGCAAATCGGTCGCGCATTGACTCGTTTTCGGGCATTGGCGACGAAAAAGCTTTGAAGATTTTGCAGAAAGTGGGTAAGAAATTTAACCTACCAACGACGACCGATATTCACACCGACGAAGAGGCGGCGATTGCGGCAGAATACGTGGATATTCTACAAATTCCCGCGTTTTTGTGCCGACAAACGAGTCTTTTGGTGGCGGCAGCGCAAACGGGGAAGATTGTCAACATCAAAAAAGGGCAATTTGCGAGCAGCGAAACGATGGCGCACGCGCAACAAAAGGTCTTTGACAGCGGCAACAATAAGGTGTTTTTGACCGAGCGCGGCAACACTTTTGGCTACCAAGATTTGGTCGTGGACTACCGCAATATTCCCGAAATGCAGCAGCTTGGCGCGACGGTTGTCATGGATTGCACGCATTCTTTGCAACAACCGAACTCAAAAACGGGCGTTACGGGCGGCAAACCCGCGCTAATTGAAACGATTGCGCGCGCCGCGATTGCCGTCGGCGTTGATGGTTTATTCATCGAAACGCATCCCGACCCATCGGTGGCCAAGAGCGACGGGGCGAATATGTTGCCGCTCGATAAATTGGAAGGTTTGTTGGAAAGATTGGTGCGCATTCGGCAGGCAATTCTATAAAACGGACCCCTCAGTATTTTACGCAAAATGCCTTGAAAACTACGGTTTTCGAGGCATTTTACGTAAAATACTGAGAGGTCCTATTTATCTAAGTTTGAACTTTATTGTACAATTGTTTCATCGAAATAAAACCACCGTTAACTGGAAAGGCGTCGTCAATTGACCTGAAATCGTTGTTGAGCCACTCGTTTTTATTGCTCGTGCGCGTGTAAAGCGACACTTTTGTTGCGTCTGATTCTACGTAAATGATGTACTGAACGCTTGGAATGAGCTTGTAACAGTCCAATTTTCGACCTAAATCATAGTTGCGGGTGCTGTCTGAATGGACTTCCACAATTATTTTTGGATTCAAAAGCGCCGTCATTGTTCCTTTCAATTGATGGTTTTCTTCTTCGCCGCAGACAAGCATGGCGTCGGCTTCAAACCAAGCCTTGCATTTTTGAGCGAACAAGGGACGATTGCTGCCGAGAACGGCACAATCCGTTTCCATATACACAATATTCAAATGCGTAATGATGTTGCCAACAAGTCTTTCGTGAGAAGAAGTAGCGTAGCTCATAGTACAGAAAATTTCATTTTGAAAAAATTGAGGACGCACGTCACGCTGTTCGAGCAATTCAACATATTGCTCAAAACTGCCTTCAAACAGCACGTAAGGTTCACCCGATTTGAGCCTTTCGACAACTTCTTTCGTCGTTATGACCAATTCTTCAATCATTTTTTAATCATTTTATGAGCAAATATAAGCGCTTTTGAATGAATTATGGTTGTTTTTTTCAAAAAAAGACAAATATACTGAGGGGTCCTATTTTTCTAAAAATTTACCAAATTTTCTTCTTTCCACCAAAGCCAAACGCGCCTAAAAGGCCGCGGGTTAGTTCTCTCACGAGCGTCGTTCCGACTTGTTTGACGAGCGGATTTTTCATTGCTTTGTCAATAAAACTTGGTTCTTGCGTCCCTTTTTTTGCCGTGCTTTGAGCGGCTTGCGGTGCGCCTTCACCGTTGATTTTTTTCGTCAAAATCTCAAAAGCGCTTTCGCGGTCGATGATTTCGTTGTACTTCGCAGCAATTTTAGACGCACTAATTATTCCACCAATTTCGGCGCTTGAAAGGACATCCATTCGCGATTGTGGCGCGCGCAACATCGTTTGAACGAGCGGCGTCGGAATGCCTTTTTCGTTCAAAACCGTGACGAAGGCTTCGCCGATGCCGAGTTCGGTCAATAAATTTTCGACGTCGTAATGGTCGGTCAACGGATAATTTTGGGCAACCAAGCGGATATTTTGACGGTCTTTTGCCGTGAAAGCGCGCAAAGCGTGTTGCATTTTCATGCCGAGTTGGCTCAAAACGGCGTCAGGAATGTCCTGCGGATTTTGGGTACAAAAATAAACGCCCACGCCTTTGGAGCGAATGAGCTTGATAATTGTCTCAATTTGCGATTGCAACGCCTTCGATGCTTCGGCAAAAACAAGGTGCGCTTCGTCGATAAAAATGCACAATTTTGGCTGGTCGATGTCGCCTTCTTCGGGAAAAGTCGCGTAAATCTCGGCGAGCATTTGCAACATAAATGTCGAAAATAGTTTCGGTCTGTCCTGCAAATCGGTCAATCGAACGATGCTGATAATGCCGCGTCCTTCGTCGTCCAAACGGCACAAATCATCGACATCAAAACTGCGCTCACCGAAGAAAACGGCGGCGCCTTGTTGCTCCAACTCAATGACTTTTCTCAAAATTGTACCGACCGTCATGGGCGAAATATTGCCGTATTCAGCCTTCAATTCGTCCTTGCCTTCGTTGACGAAGTAATTCAACGTTTTTTTAATATCAGGCAAGTCCAGAAGCGGCAAAGCATTGTCGTCGCAGTATTTGAAAACAACCGACATCACGCTGCTTTGCGTGTCATTTAGCCCTAAAATTTTGGAAAATAAGACGGGACCAAACTCCGTAACGGTTGCTCGAAGTCGCGCGCCTTGCTCATCAGATAAGGTTAAAAACTCAACTGTATTTGCGCTGATTTCATAGCTTATGTCGATTTTTTTATGTCTTTCTTCGATACTCTTATTTGCCGTTCCCGCTGCCGCAATGCCCGACAAATCACCTTTGATGTCCATCAACAAAACGGGTGTTCCTTTTGCCGACAATTGCTCCGCCAGAACCTGCAAAGTCTTGGTTTTTCCCGAACCCGTTGCGCCCGCAATCAAGCCGTGGCGGTTCATTGTTTTCAACGGAATGCGCACTTTTAAGCCTGAAACCACGTCGCCGCCGAGCATTGCGCCGCCGAGTTCGATGCTGTCACCTTGAAATTTATACCCCTCAGTAATTTGAGTGTTAAAATTTTGTTTTGCCATTTTTTATGGAAATTAAGGAATTGAAATTTTTGGCAATTACTTAGCTATACGACTATTTAGCTACGGATTTACGGATTACGACGACTGTATTTTTAATTCGTAAAATCTGTAAAATTCGTAAATCCGTAACTACAATTAATCGAGGGTAAGCAGTTACAAATTTTGAAATAAAATTTTTACAAGTAGTTGGTTATCAAGGTTTTGCAAAATTTTATAGAAATAGGACCCCTCAGTATAAAACCGTTTTTAGTCCCCAAAAACGGGTTAAAACCTAAAGAACACAACTCGCTCAACGACGAGCAAGTTGTGCTTTCATTTTTCATTTTTCATTTTTCATTTTTCATTTTTCATTTACCTTCCTTGCGCGCCTTGAACGCGTTTCACAAACATTTCGGCTTTGCCAATTTCGCCCCAAGCGAACTCAATAGTGGTGCCGTCTTCGTTTTTGTGAATGCGTTCTTTGGGTTTGATTTTATTAAATTCTTCTTCAAATTTAGGATTCGTTGACACCATTTCGAGGATGCCTTTTTGGTAGCCGAAGAAATACAGAAAATCATTCGCCGTTTTCACGTAAACGTAAACGCGGTCGTCCTCATTTGCGGGCATTTTGAACTCCAAAATCGTCGTCATTTTTTTATTAATATTAATGCCGAAAATGCTCTGCACATCCGTCTTCGTGCCGTAGCTAATGAGGCTTTGCAGTTCAGGATTCCAGCGCAAAGTTGCGCGCCCGATGAGGAAGCTAAATTTATTGTATTTGTCAGGAATGCTCAACAAGCGATTTTTCATTTCATTGACCACTTTGTTGTAATCTTTGTCGTCCTTAATGAATTCTAACAATGATTTTTCTGTAAAATCATCCTTCCGATAATCGGCATCAGGCGCGTCAAAAGTGCCAACTTGCACGTCCGCGGCCATGATTTTGAGCAATTTATCAGGCACGTGCATATCGATGCCAATCATCGCTTCGATGCTCAAAAGGCTGCCTTTCACGCCGTTTGAGTCGGTTGCGACTTCGGTAGGTGGTTGAAAATTGGTTTTCGCTCGACCCGATGCGACGACTTTCATCGACGTCAAACCCGAACCAAGCGTCAATTTTCCGTCGGCGCTCAAGTAGCCCGTTCGGTTGTCGTACACCATTTTATTGCCTCGACTGTCGGTATCAAAAACGCGGGACGAATCGCCAAAAATGAGTTCATCCGTCAATGGTTTGTATTTAAAAACGCCTTTCACGTCAATGAGCGGGCGGTCTTTTCGATAGTGCAGCGGCATCATAAGGCGCGGATAGGCTTCCGAATTTTCTTTACTCAAATAAATGCCCGTGAAAAGGAGTTCACCTTCTTCATTTTTTGGTGAATTGTAGCGCAAAGTGAGGTCACTTTTGTCGGAATAAGAGTTGACCGTAAACCATTGATGGTCGGGTAAATTCTCATGTTCGAGCTTCGCAAAACCTTCAAAACGAAGGTTTTTTGACCCCGAAGCCAATGAGATTGTGCCTTTGAAAGTTGTTTTTTGGTCAATATGAAAACTGTCGTTTGCACCAATCGTTCCCGTTGCTTGGGTTTCCGTTTTTTTCTCGCTCATCGAACCCTTTCCGACGCGTTGACCGATGATGTTATCGAACTTAATTTCCTGTTCGCGTCCCGCAATATTGTACTCATAAAAACCGCTGGCCGTGTAGTTTTTCTTACCCTTAATATTGACCGTTGCGCGTTTGATAACGTGGTGTTTTGTCACCGTATCGCACTCGATGCGCGCGTTTTCGAGCGTGGTCATTTTACCGCCAAATTCAATTTGCGCTTTCTGCTCGTTGGGGAAAATATAGGCATCACAAGACGCGATATGGTCAACACCGCCTATCTTTAAGTTGTTGATTTTCAAGTCATAAGTCGCTTTTTGACCGTAAAAATCGAGGCGCTCTTGGTCGGGGTCGGTGCAGGCAAAAAGGGCATCACCTTTAGGGATAAATTGAATCACTTCATCGTCCAAGAGCCATTCAAATTCGTTCACCGTTGTCTTGTATTTAATGCCCGGCATGACCGTAAATTCGTTGTCGGAATTGGATTTAAACCGCCCTTTTTTCTTATCAAAATCAATATCACCTTTCAAGTTTTTAGTATCTAAAGCGAGCTGCTCGGAGAACGCTTTATTCAAAACTTTAATGCTTAATTGCATCGTATCGGCGGCAATTTGATGCGCCGCAAAAGCGAATTGTTTGGAGCGCAACAAGCCTTTTTCCCATTCAAAATCGCCAATGCCTTTCACACCGCTCGGCGTAACAATAATCGTCCGCCGCATTTTGTAATCACCTTCGGGAAAAAATTTGAAAGACGTATCACCGCTCACCGTCAAGTACATCGAGTCGCGTTGCGGAATCCAGTTGATTTGAACGCCCGGAGCCGTGACTTTAGGGACATTTTTAGTCCGATTTTCCGCCATATCAAACGATTCAGCCGAAGCTGTTGTCTGTTTTGGACGGAAAATAATGTCTTTTGAATTAATTTTCGCATCTAAATAATTTATCAAGCCTTTTCCCGAAAATCCTTTGTTATTGAGCGATACTTCACCCTTGAAATTCCCTTTTCCTTCGTAAGCTGCGTAGCCGTCAACGGGCGTTTTATTGACGAAACCAAGCGACGAATCGGCTTGCAAAGTGAGGTTTTCTTTGAAATCGGGAAAAATGAGCGCCGACACCATTTTACCCTTGAAATTCAACTGTGGACGCGTCAAACTGTCCAAGTTGTCGAGGTTAAAGCGGTCGAGTTTGAAGTAAAAAGAGTCGCGTTTATAAACGGAATCCAAGGTTTCTTTAGCGTCATAAAAGACGTAACTGTTCTCTTTTGACTGAAAAGATGGGAACATTTTGATGTCTTCGCGCCCCGATTTGTTGTTCGGTGCGTCAATCAAAAGCACGCCGCGGAGGTGTTCAATGCGGGAATTAATCGCCGAAGCAACGGGACGTTTGTAGGCATCTTGACCCGTTTTGAGGTACAAATCCAAGAACCGCAAGGAGTCCATTTCGATTTCAAAAGGGTCGTAATTAAAGTGGTGTTGCTTGCCGTGCATGACCGCATAACCCGCATAAACGCGCCCGTCGAAATCAAAATCGCGGTTGCGTTTGAGCTTTACTTCTTCGTTTTTGGGAACAACTCGAATGCGTTGTTTGCTGCTCAATTCAACATTTTTCACGCCATTTATTTTGATTACGGAGTCTTTTAGCGTAAAAAAAGCGTTTTCGCTCTTCGTCTCCGATTTGAAACGCAAGACATCGTAATCCACTTTTTTCTGATTGGCGAGTGAGTAGTGGAAGATTTTATCTTTCAATTCCAACTCGTTTTTTTCGGGGTCATAGTTCACAAAGCCGCCTGCAACCATGTCGGAAATAAGGCTTTGAACCATGCTCGCATCCATTTTTGGATTGATTTGGCGCATGGCTTCGTCGCCGTTGAGTTTGCGTTTATCGACTTTTTGAGCGTACATTTTCAAGACCGAAAGCGGGTTGCGGGTCGCAATGTTTTGGAATTTCTCATAATCATTTTCGCTAAAGTATTCAAAGGATTCAAACAAGGCATTGTTCGCATTGACGCCATAGCCGGGACTGCGGTCGCCCAAAATCAAGGAGTCGCTGTCAAAGACCCATTTGATTTTTCCTAAATCCATATTCACGTGGTGGTAGGAGTTGAAAAACGGGTTGCGTTGACTCGCGCGGTCGCCGCGATTAAGCTGTAAAATGCTTTTAGCGACGTCCATTTTCAAATTTACGGAGGGGTGGTAAATCGAATCTTTTCCAAAATAAATGGTGGTTTCGGCGGCTTCCGAAACGATGCTTTCGCCTTTCCGAATCGCGTATTGCAGGGCCGTTGAACGAAAAGCGCGGTTGCCCGTTTTGCTGTCAGCCACGCTGAGTTGCGCGCGTTGTTCCTTCGTGCCGTAGCCGTAAACGGTCAATCCGTAGAGTCGGAAGCCGCCTTCGTAGCCAATATTTTTACCTATATTGTTGATTCTCAATCGTTTCTCAAAACTTTCAAAGCGCGGGTACGTGTCTTCGCTGCCCGATTTACTAAAATTTACTTTGTCGTCGAATGTGCCTTCAACGTCGTTTTCGAGTAGGGCGGGGTAGTGGAGTTTGGCGCGGTCGGCGTGGTAAAAACCTTTCGACATATCAATTGTGTAGTCCAATAATTCACACGTAATATCATTGTTTTTGAAGCGTTCCCACGTGATTTTTGCCTTTGTGCCAACCCATTGATTGACGACGGGAAAAAAAGCACCTTTGGTATCTCGGATTTCGATGGAATCGCTCTTAAAACTCGCCGTGAGCTTCACTTTTTGCCAAGATACTGAGGGGACCTCATTCTCGAATTTCCAAACATAATCGCGGTTGTCGGCTTGCCAAGTGATGGCATTGTATTCGATAAATAAGGCATTTGTAGCCATAAAATCGGAAGAGAAATCTAAAAAACGCTTGATGTGTTCAAATTTTCGCGTTTTTTGAAAATTGCCAAAAACACCGTCAAAACATCCGTGCCATTGCTCAAATCGACTTGAATCTTTGCTGCTGTTCGATTCGGCACCCGTTGCGGCGCGGATATAATCCACAAAATAGGGTTGAGCGCCCAATCGCGCCTCGCGCATGGTGTTGCAAGTTGCCATAATTCGCACCTGTTCGCGTTCCGAAAAGCCGCCTCCTTTGAATTTTTTTTCAAAGGCATTAAACGCTTTTGCGGAGGCTTCTTGTCGGTCGAGCGTGACGAGTTCACCGAGTTTTTTCAAGAATTCGGTCGGATTTTCAGGCGCCGTTTTGACGGAAAGTGCTTGAAATGCCCAAAGTTGGCCGCTCAGTAACAAAAAAACGGCGATGGTTAAGATTTTGACTGTGTACTTTTCCATGTTGTAAAATGAGTTTTTAAAACTTTTAAACGGTTTTGTTGCGCCTGAAATTATGTTTGCATAAAAAGGTGACAATTCAGATTGTCCGCAGATTTTTACGAATTTTCACGAATTAACGGGGATATTAACTTAAAATCTATGTTTTAATCGTCAATAATCTGCGTTAATCCGTGAGAATCCGCGTTAATCCGTGAGAATCCGTGGACGAAAGTTACTACATTAAATCGTCAAAAGCATCGACAGCCAATTGCCGCGGTGCAACGTTTTTTGGTGCTTAAAACCTGCGTAATTAGTGGCTTGCAAAATCGTATTTTCGTCGATTTTCAAGAATCCAGAAATCAAAAGCACCCCCTCAGTATCCGACTGGTTTCCCCGCTTTTTTAACCGATTTTTAAGGTCGTCCAACGAATCTATGATGATGTTTCGATTGATGTTAGCGATAATAATGTCGAAATCATATGAAGGCACATCGTCCAAAGTTCCCCAAATAGATTGCACATTATCAACTTGATTGACGATGCAGTTTTCAACCGTGTTTTCGTAACTCGGCTCTTCAATATCAACGGCTTCTATCTCTTCGGCGCCCAATTTTGACGCCAAAATTGCCAAAATGCCCGTTCCAGCGCCGTAATCTAACACTTTTTTTCCTTTGAAATCCATCGTCCTCATATGTTGCATCATCATGTAAGTCGTTTCGTGATGTCCCGTGCCAAAAGCCATTTTGGGATTGACGATTAAATCAAATTCGACCCCCTCAGTATTGGGGTGAAAATCGGCACGAACGGCCACAAAATCATCAACCTGAATCGGTTGAAAATTGGATTCCCAAACCGCATTCCAATTCTGATAAGGAATAAACGTTTTTTTAAACGTAAATTCAAATTGTTCGCTCAACGCAATCAATTCATTATCAACGTCTTGCGTCAATTCTTTTTCTGGAATATAAGCCTTCAAACCCGTTGCCGTTTCTTCAAACGTGTCGAAAGGCAACTCGCCAAGCACGGCGGTGAGTATTTCGAGGCGCTCCGAATCGTAGTTTTCGGGCGTAACCGTAACTGAATAATAGTTCATATTTTAATTCATTTTTTAATCGTCTTAGGAATCTAAAATCTGAAATTTGGAATCTGAAATTTGGAATCTGAAATTTGGAATCTGAAATCTTCTTAATCAAGCCATTCTAAATCAAAGCGCAGCAACATATCTTTATTATCCTTCACATTTATGCTCGTCGGATAAATGGTGGTGTTGGCGAAATAGGCTTCTCGGAAATAAATGTTTTGGGCGTTGGTCATAAAACGAGGTGTCGTATTTGGACCATCATAATCGAAAAGCGTAACGGAAATTTTTTGGTCTAAATCATTCTGTATAAACAAAGGTTTATTGTTTACGCCGTTCCAGCCCGTGGGCAAATTTAAGAGCTGTAAATTTTCTTTTCGGCTCGCCAAATCGGGTTTGTAAATAAGCGAAAAGGTGGTCGCCGAAGTTATTTCAAAATAAACATCGGGATAGCTGCCCTCCGCGGGTGTGTCCCAATCTCGACCAAGGTCTTGGGCGGGAAAATTTAAAATCGTCACGCCTTTGATGCCGACGCGCGTGTAGGCGGGCAAAACGGTAATCGTTTTTGTGGCGGTGAAAGTATTGGGTATTTGCAAATTAATGCCAAGCCGCAATGTCACGGTGTGTCGTCCGACCGCCAACTGTTTTGTGATAGAAACCTTACCTCTGTCACCCACAACGCCGTCTATTTCCCACTCAATGCTGACCGAGGAAGACATATCTTTCGTTGTGTTGGTAAACGTAATTGGAACGGGCGCGTGTACACTGTCTTGGTAGCTAAACTCGGCGTTTAATCTAATCGTATTGTCGATTACTATTGGCACTTCTTCCGCTTCTTTTTTCTTACAATTGATAATTAAGAAAGACGTTAAAAATAAGAATAAAAATGTCTTTTTCATTGCTTAGTTTAATTAGTTAAAACAGAATTTTATTTGGTGACAAAAATAGGTTAAGCCATTAATTCAGAATAAAAAAAATATTTACATTTTAGTAACAAAATTTTATATTGCATCTTCCATCCAACGTCGGTGAGGTTTTAAACCTCGCCGCCGTTTTTCGCCGCCGTTTTTATCTAAAATAGGACCCCTCAGTATAAAACGCGTTTTCACTTGTCAACGCGCCTATTTTTTCATTTTTACCGCCTGTAAAGTGTTGAGCATCAACGATGTAACCGTCATTTGACCCACGCCGCCGGGAACGGGCGTAATGAAACTTGCCTTCGGCGAAACGGCGTCAAAATCAACGTCGCCGACGAGCCTTGAACCTGATTTTTTCGTCAAATCTTCAATCCGATTCATGCCCACGTCAATCACAACGGCACCTTCTTTGACCATATCGGCGGTGATGAAATGCGCCACGCCGATTGCGGCAACCAATATGTCGGCGCGCCGACAAACCGCCGCGAGGTCGCGCGTGCGGGAGTGTGCGAGCGTCACCGTGCAGTCCCAACCTTTGCGGGAGAGCAAAATACTGAGGGGGGTGCCGACGATGTTTGAGCGCCCAACAATGACGCATTCTTTGCCCGAAGTTTCGATGTTGTAACGTTTGAGCATTTCCAAAATTCCCGCGGGTGTTGCGGGCAAATAAGCCGATAGACCCTGCGTCATGCGCCCAAAATTGGTCGGATGGAAGCCATCCACGTCTTTTTCGGGGTTGATTGCGAGCGTAATGACCGATTCGTCGATGTGCTTTGGCAGCGGCAATTGAACGATAAAACCGTCAATATCGGGGTCGTTGTTCAAGTCCGCAACGATGTCTAACAGTTCGTTTTCGGTAACGGAAAGGTCTCTGCGAATGAGCGTTGATTTGAAACCGACCGTCTCGCAAGACTTGATTTTGTTGCCCACGTAGGCTTCACTTGCTGAATTATTGCCGACCAAAACGGCGGCCAAATGCGGAATTTTTCCGCCTGTTTCGCGGAGTTTGTCCACCTCCATTTTAATCTCTATTTTAATCGTGTCCGACAATAGTTTACCGTCAATAAGTGCCATGTTTGATAATTTTAATTGATAAATAATGCACAAAGTTAAAAAGAACGCGCAATTCTTAATTTTAAATTTATAGAACTTAGGTTTGGCCACCGATTACACGGATTAACGCGGATTATTCCGTGTTAATTTACGTAATTCTTGGACGAAACAAATAACTAAAAAAGCCGCTTCGTTTTAACCAACGAAACGGCTTTTTTTGACTAAAAAAACGTTAAAATACTGAGGGGGACTATTTTCATTTTCCCTAAAATTAGTTCATCGAAATCAACGTTTCAAAACACTTCAAAGCACGTCCACTCATCAACGATTCGTCGGCTTCGGCGATGCAATCTATGAGCGAAATTTCAGGTTTGAAACAGTTAATCGCAATGCCCGCATTCACGGAAACGGCGTCGCGTTGCGCGCTCGTCGGCGACCCTTTCAGGATGCTCGAAAAAATGATGCCCGCTTCTTCAACCGTATCGCCACCAAATAAAGACGCTTGCGTAAGTGTTTGTTTGCCAATACTTTGTGGCGTTATTAGTGCTTCAAGGTGATTCATTTTTAATTTGAAATCACTTGTCAAACTCACTTCGTCGTAGCCGTCTAAAGCGTGAACAATGGCGTATTTTTTATTCGGCAATTGTTGAAAAATGTATTGGTAGAGACGCGCCAATTCCAACGAAAAAACGCCCGTCAATTGGTGCGTCGGCTGGGCAGGATTGACCAAAGGTCCGAGCATATTAAAAAACGTTTTAACGCCTAATTGCTTGCGAATCGGTCCAACGGTTTTCAAAGCGGGATGGAACAAAGGCGCGTGAAAATAGCAAATATTTGCCTTGTCCAATTGCCGTTTTAGCTTGCTAATATCGTTCGTAAACTGATAGCCCAAATGCTGCAAAACGTCCGACGAACCCGAGTTTGAAGACACGCCGACGTTGCCGTGTTTCGACACTTTGTAACCCGCTCCCGCAACCACAAAAGCCGATAAAGTGGAGATATTGAACGTGTTTTTGCCGTCGCCGCCCGTTCCGCACACGTCAATCGACGGCATTTCGTCCAAATCCACGGCAATGCACAATTCCAATAAGGCTTCGCGAAATCCTTGCAATTCCTCCACCGCAATCGGACGCATTAAATAAACCGTAATAAATGCCGAAATTTGGGCGTCATTATATTGACCCGTTGAGATGTTAACGAGCAACTCTTTTGCTTCCGTTTTTGAGAGTTTTTTATGCTCAAAAAGTTTTTGTAAAATGATTTTCATAAATGCTAATTCTGATTAATTTAAAAGCTAATAATTCGCAAATTAGACTATTTTTCACACGATTTTTAACGCATTTAACGCATTACACGAATTTCTTTTAGGCAATCAATTTGTTTGAAAACCAAAGGTGAATCGTTTAAATTTACTTTACGTAAACGATTCGTGCAAATTGAGGGTGACCGTGAAGGTCGCCCCTACAAATGTTTGACTGCCAGACATTATACGTAGGGGCGACCTTCACGGTCGCCCTTTTTGCATCACGGTCGCCCTTTTTGCATCACGGTCGCCCTTTTTGCTTCACGGTCGCCCTTTTTGCTTCACGGTCGCTCTTTTTGCATCACGGTCGCCCTTTTTGCACAGATTATTTACAGTAACTAAATTTATGAATAATTAAATGCGTGTAATGCGTACAATTCGATTGGAATTTGGGTAAAAATAGTCTAATTATGCCTTTTCTGGCGTTTATACTGAGGGGGGCTTTATTTCACTTCTTCGTAAGTAATATCCTCAATATCGTTAATATTACGGACTGAATCGTCGTCGTCGTCATCAAAATCATCATCGTCGTCGTCAAAATCGTTGCTGCCGAAGAAATCATCGTCCCCAAAATCAGGATTAATCATTGCGATGAAATCATAATTGCCTTTTCCAACGCTTGCTTCCAATTTTGCGATAATTTTCGGCACATTGTCATAAGGTCCGTTGATGAACATTGGTCGGCCGTCTTTGCCAAATTCAACGTCAATCAACTCAATGTCTTCGGTGTCTTCTTCCAAAATAAATTGGCTAATTGCCCAATCTTTTTCGGGTTTAAAACCCAAATCTTCGGCGTAAGCGATGGCACCATAGATAATATTGTGCGCTAATGCGTAATCAATTGGAATTTTTCCGCCGTGTGCCTGAAAAATTTGTCTTAAATACATGGTAATTTCATTCTCAGACTTGCTAAAAATGGCCGCCGTGTTTTTTAAGCCTAAGCAATGCCTATCCACCAAATAAGTTCCAAAAGTGATATTACCCGTTTTGTGTTCGCGTTGAATCACGATGGTGCAAAGACCCGATTCTTTCCAATCGTGGCTAATCCAACATTGGTGAAGGGGCAAAAGTCGCGCGCGTCCCGATGTGATGTATTTGGTCGGTGACATCTGTTGTTGCGGCGCTGCGGGTTTCTTTTTTTTATTTTTATTAGCCATAATTATTGGTAATTTAAAGGTAGATAAATTGCTTCAAAATGAGAAAATATTGTGTCCCCAAAAAAATAAGGACCCCTCAGTATATTTTACTTTTTTATCGCTTTTTAGCTAATTTTTAACTGAATTAAACAGCTTTCAAACCACTAAAACAGCATTGAAATTTGGTAATGAATTAACTGAATCAAACAGCTTTCGGATTATTGAAAATTAATTAAAAATTAATTAAAAATTAAATAGAATTAGCGATGAATTAACTGAATTAACAGCTTTAAAATCACTAAAAAATGCATTGAAATTTATGGATAAATCAACTGAGTTAAGAAGTTTTCCAATCATTAAAAATAATAGATAAATCAACTGAATTAAACAGCTTTTAAATCATTAAAGCTTTATTAGAATTAGTTATAAATTAACTAAATTAGACAGCTTTTCAACCATTAAAATTCCATTAAAATTCCATTAAAATTTTCATTAGAATTAGTGATAAATTTACTCAACTAATGCGCATTAAAGTCCGTGATAATTCGCGAAAATCAGTGGACAAAAAACTAAAAAATATACTCTAAAGCATTTGATTTTTCGCGGCTCAAAACGGGTGCAAAAAAGTTCCTCAAAATCTGTTTTCCGTAGTCCGTCATGATGCTTTCAGGGTGGAATTGAACGCCGCAAACGTTGTAGCGTTTGTGGCTCAAAGCCATGATAACGCCTTCCGAATCTTCGGCCGTAATCATCAAATCCGACGGCAACGTTTTGCGCACAACCGCCCATGAATGATAGCGCCCAACGAGGATTTGCTTTGGAATATTTTTGAAGATAAGTTCTTGACTGTCAACGATTTGTATCGGCGTTGCGACGCCGTGATAGACTTTTGGCAAGTTGTATAAATCGCCACCAAAGGCTTCGCCAATGGCTTGCATACCCAGACAAACGCCAAAAATATGCTTCGACGAGCCGTATCTTTTTATCAATTCGGGCATGATTCCCGCCTCGCTCGGCAGCCCCGGACCGGGCGACAAAACGATAAAATCGTAGGCATCTACGTCGTCTAAAGAGATTTGGTCGTTGCGAAAAACATCGGGATTTTCACCCGTAATTTCGGCAATGTATTGCACCAAATTGTAGGTAAAACTGTCATAATTATCAAGCACTAAAATTTTCATAATCGGATGATTTTTAATTGTTTTTTCATCCACTGATTTTCATTGATAAACACTGATTTTTTTAATTGAAAACATAGACAAATAAGGGCGCATATTTTTTTATTTTTTTTAATAAATTCACGCTTTCTATTTGTCTATATTTTTAATAAAAAAAATCAGTGTTAATTCATGAAAATCAATGGGTAAAAAACCTTAATTTTTAATAAATTTTTTCGTTGTGAGTAATTGCTCATTTTTAATTTCAATAAAATAATTACCTTTAATTAATGCGCCAATATCAATGGTTGTTTCATTAGAATTAGTGGTATTTGTAAGCACTGTTTTGCCCAAAATATCGTAAATTTTAATGTCGGAATTAACCCCGTTATTGTTCATTCTAATTGTCAATAAATCCGCCGCAGGATTGGGATAAATCAACACGTTTTTATCGTTATTTCTAACCAAATTTATAACGTTTGAATACTTAAAACGGCCGTTAAAATCGATTTGTTTCAACCGATAGTAGTTTATACTGAGGGGTCCTTCGTCCGTAAATTTATACGTATTTATTTGGCTCGAATTGCCCGCACCTTTAACGAAATTTAGACTTTGCCATCGTTTTGCATCCGCGCTGCGCTCAATGTCAAAGCCTTTATTGTTGATTTCAGAAGCCGTTGTCCACGTCAATTCATTCGTTTTATCCTTAATTATGCCAACGAAATTCACCAATTCAATCGGGATTAACGAATTAACCGTAACAACAATATCATTCGACAAAGCGAAGTATCTTTTGTTCGCCACTTCGGCATAATCAATCGTCGAAAAACGCAAGCGATAGGTACCAATTTGAGAAAACGTAACCGTCGTATTTCGGCTTGTCGGATTAGAAAAAGTAACCATTCCAGCGCCTTCTGTTTTCTCCCAATTTACGGGTAAATTCGTCAATTCTATGGACTCTAATCCC
>JAYUKJ010000084.1:0-21309 GCA_043764555.1 Saprospiraceae bacterium | reverse complement strand
TTCACTACATTCGCTCATGCCAAGCTGAAGGAAAGAAATTGCAATATGATGAAAAAGCTAATTTGTTTAGTCCAAAAGCAGCAGTTTCTGATTCGATGGTAAAAGCAATTGCAGCAAGCCGCAAATCAACGCCCGTTGCGCCTTTGAAGATTAAATCAACTTTAAAGATGACGGAGCCAGCAGCACCAGTCGGTGGTGGTGAATTGCCAGGACACAGCAAGCGCCGTTAAAATATTCGCCATTTAACCCCCTCAGTATAACGGGGTATTTTATAGGAAATTAACAAGTTAAAATAATAAGGAAACCTATATTGGTTTCTGTTTAATTTTAAAAGTATGAAACAGTTTACGTTTGAACAAAAGCAGAAGAATTTTTTGCTCGGCTTAATGGCACTTGGTTTTGTCAGTTTGATAGCCTCGTATTTCATTGACCCGACATTGCAATACAGTCCAACAACCCACACGCGGTTTTGGACTAACTTGCTCCAAAATTCTGCCTTTTTCACACTGATTTCGTTTACGGCGATTTTTGCAACGGCGGCAACACTCACCATGTACGCTGGCTGGCACGTGGCTTTCAAGCGTATTTGGGAGGCAATGGGTATGTTTTTACCAATTGGCTTGTCGGGTATTGCGCTTGTTGGCGTGGCTTCGATGATGCATTTGCACCACATCTACCACTGGGCTGACGCCGTTGAAGTGGCAAAAGACAAGGTTTTGAACGGCAAAAAAGGCTTTTTGAACTTCGGATTTTATTTTGCGTCCATCTTTGTATTTGGTGGTGCTTGGTACTTCTTCATGCGTAAATTCCGTGAATTGTCGTTGGCACAAGACAATGACTCAGACCAAACTGAATATCCATTCTACCAGAATGTAAAGGTTTGGGCAGCAGTGTTTTTGCCGATTGCAGGCTTCACAAGTGCTGCAGCTATTTGGTTGTGGTTGATGTCGATCGACGCACATTGGTACTCAACGATGTATGCTTGGTACACAACTGCAAGTGCATGGGTAAGCTGTTTGGCGATTACTATTTTAATGCTAATTTATTTGAAATCGAAAGGACATTTCACATGGGTAACGGACAATCACATGCATGACTTAGGCAAATTAGCCTTCGCTTTCTCTGTGTTTTGGACTTATTTGTGGTTCTCTCAATATATGTTGATTTGGTACGCAAACATTGGTGAGGAGACGATTTATTTCCATCAAAGAATGGGTGAGTTCCCCGTATTGTTCTATGGTAACTTGGTGTTGAATTTCATATTACCGTTCTTGATTTTGATTCGTAACGACAACAAACGTAAGTTTGGTACAATGGCCTTTGCGTCAATCTTAATTTTAGTTGGTCACTGGTGGGATTTTTTCCAAATGGTAAAAATTGGACCTTACAAATCAATTTTAGACCACCACGCAGCAGCAGGCGCTCATGGCGCTGAAGGGCATGGTGTAACAGGTGTTGCTCATGGTGCAGAGCACGCGGCGGACGCAGCAGAACGTGGTGCGGCAGTTGTAGCTCATGGCGCAGAACATGCAGCAGGCGCGGCAGAACACGGTGCAGCAGTTGTGGCACATGGTGCAGATCACGTAGCTAATGCAGTGGGTCAAGCGACGGAAGTTGTAGCAGATGGTGCAGGAACGATTGCGAAAGCAGTGATTGAAACGCCAGCTTTGGACGCTTTGGCGAAAATAAATGCTGAAAATTATTTTCATTACAATCAAGATTTGACAGTAGGTTTTGGTTTACCAGGTTTCTTGGAAATCTTTATATTTTTAGGTTTCGGTTCATTATTCGTTTATTTTATTTTCAATGAATTGTCGAAAGCGTCATTACTTCCTGAAAATGACCCTTACTTGGAGGAAACTTTACACCATCACGTCGTTTAAACCTCAAGAAATACTGAGGGTGTATATTGTTTAGTAAATTCTAAATATTTTTAGATTTTAGCGTATTTAGAAAATCTCTAAAAAAGATTTTTAATAAAAAAATGTGTTTAGGCGTGTTCGCTCACACCTAAATTTGCAGAAAAAATATAGATAATGACAACTTTAATTGTTTTAGCAAGCATTGCTTTACTAATTGTAGTAGCAGTTCAGATTGGGCGGATTAGTGAGTTATCCACGAAAATTCGTGGTGAAGAAGCTACTGAGTTGGAGAATAACAACTTCAACGGTCGCCTCGGTATGTTCTTTGTGGCAGCCTTTTTAATCCTTTGTGTGGCTTCGGCTTGGTATTACAAGAATTATATGTTGGGATATGGTCCGCTCACACACGCATCGGAGCATGGACCTAAGATTCAAACGCTTTTCAATGTGACGCTTTTCTTTACAGGAATCGTGTTCGTATTGACTCATATTGCTTTGTTTTGGTTTGCTTATAAATACCGTGGACAAAAAGGTAGAAAAGTCCTTTTTATCCCACATGACAACCGTCTTGAAGTGATTTGGACAGCCATTCCCGCAGTTGTTATGTGTGGTCTTGTTGTTGGTGGTTTGTTGACTTGGAACGAAGTGATGAGCGACGTCAAAGAAGGTGAAGATGTTCTCGAGATAGAAGCTACTGGCTATCAATTTGCTTGGGATTTACGTTTTCCGGGTGCCGACAATGCATTGGGTACAAAATATTTCCGCAATATCACACCGGGAACAAATGACTTGGGTATTGATTTCAACGACCTTAAAAGTCAAGACGACGTTGTATTGAGCGCGAGTGACGAGATTATTATCCCCAAAGGTAAGAAGATTCGCGTGCGGATTACTGCTAAGGACGTTTTGCACAACTTCTACTTACCGCATTTCACGGTAAAGATGGATGCAATTCCGGGCTTACCGACATATTTCATTTTTACGCCAACAAAAACGACGGAAGAATATCGTATGCAATTAAAAGCGTATCCTGAATACAATGTTCCTGCCGACCCTGCTGAGCCGAATGGCCCTAAGAAGTGGGAAGTATTTAAGTACGAATTGGCTTGTGCAGAATTGTGTGGTAAAGGTCACTATTCAATGCGTCGTATCGTGAGAGTAGTGAACCAAGATGAATATGACAAATGGATTTCTGAGAAGAAGCCATTCTTTACTGAAAATATTGAAGGCAAAGTAGAGCCAGGAAAATACACTTGGTATAAAGGTACGGCGAAAGCTGAGCCTGCTGCACCGAAAGAATTCTCTGCGGCGGCGGTTTCAGAAGCTAAAGTAGGAGAGGTGTTAGAGTTGAACCACGTTAATTTTGCAACAGGTTCGGCTATTTTGACGCCAGAATCTGCAACTGAGTTGGGGGTTATTGTTGACGCGATGACCAAAGACCCAAAAATGGAGGTTGAGGTTAGTGGGCATACTGATAATGCAGGTGTTCCACTAAAAAATAAAGCACTTTCGGAAGCACGCGCAAAAACGGTTGCTGCTTTTGTTACAGCAAAAGGCGTTGCTGTAACACGTTTGAAAGCAGTTGGCTTTGGCGATACTAAGCCACTTGTCGCGAATGATACACCTGTAAATAAAGCTAAAAATCGTAGAACAGAATTAAAGATTTTGGCTCGATAAGCACTTTATACTGAGGGGTCTCCTCAAATAGTTTTTTGTTCCAAACCTTCTATTGCTACTTTTAAAAAATAAATAAAATCCTATTTTGGGTTTAACTAAATAAAATGCTCATTCAACATGGCTAACGTAAATTATCAAGAACCAAAAGTAGTCATTAATGACAGTGGTTGGGAAGATGGCTTCCATGACCATCACCACGGTGATAAATATCAATCGGGATTTATCTCGCATTATATTTTCACGACTGATCACAAAATGATCTCCAAGCAATTTTTGGTCACGGCTATCATTTGGGCGATTATCGGTGCAGGAATGTCTGTAATCTTCCGTATGCAGTTAGGCTTTCCTGAGTCTGATTTTAGCTGGTTGCGTCCACTTTTAGGCAACTGGATTACAGTAAATCCAGAAACTAATTTGGGTAAATTGGAGCCTGAATTCTACTATGCTTTGGTAACAATGCACGGTACTATTATTGTATTTTTTGTATTAACTGCGGGCTTGTCAGGCACGTTTTCCAATTTGCTTATTCCTTTGCAGTTGGGCGCACGTGATATGGCGTCAGGCTTCTTGAATATGCTTTCGTATTGGTTTTTCTTCGTGTCGAGCGTTATCATGTTCTACTCGTTGTTCATCAGCACGGGACCTTTTGGTGGTGGATGGACTGCTTATCCGCCTTTGAGTGCGTTGCCACAGGCTTCGGTTGGCTCTGGTGCGGGTATGACTTTATGGGTAGTTAGTCTCGTATTTTTCGTTGTTTCGGTACTTTTGGGTGGTATTAACTATATCACAACGGTGTTGAACCTTCGTACAAAAGGTATGACAATGTGGCGTATGCCGTTGACTATTTGGACGTTCTTCGTTACGGCTATCTTGGGTTTGTTGTCATTCCCAGTTTTAGTATCAGCGTTTTTCTTGATGATGTTTGACCGAGGTTTGGGTACGTCATTCTATTTGAGCGACATTTTCATCGGTGGTCAAGCGTTGGAACACGTAGGTGGTAGCCCAGTTTTGTATCAGCATTTATTTTGGTTCTTGGGTCACCCTGAGGTATATATCATTATCTTGCCTGCGATGGGTTTGACGTCTGAGGTACTTTCGGTACACGCAAGAAAACCAGTTTTTGGTTACAAAGCGATGGTCTTCTCGATTTTGGCAATTGGCTTTTTAGCGTTTATTGTTTGGGCGCATCATATGTTTATGTCTGGTGTGAATCCATTCATTACGAATTTCTTTGTATTGTTTACCTTGATTATTGCCGTTCCTTCGGCAGTAAAAGTGTTCAACTGGATTGCAACGCTTTATGGTGGCAATATTCGTTTTAATACAGCTATGTTGTTTGCAATTGGTTTCGTATCCATGTTTATCTCGGGTGGCTTGACGGGTATTTTCTTGGGTAACTCAGCGATTGACATCCCGATGCATGATACGTATTTCGTTGTAGCTCACTTTCACATTGTAATGGGTGTTGCAGCGTTCTTTGGTATGTTTGCGGGTATCTACAACTGGTATCCAAAGATGTATGGTCGTTTCATGAACGAAACATTGGGTAGAATCCATTTTTGGGGTACAATGATTGGCGCTTATGCTATTTTCTGGCCTATGCATTATATGGGTTTAGCTGGTGTACCGCGTCGTTATTACAGCTTTGATACTTACGATGCGTTCAAGGATTTTGATGCAACGAATCAGTTTATCACGGTTGCTGCAATTGTTGTATTCGGCTTGCAAATTTTGTTTGTGGTTAACTTCTTTTGGAGCATTTGGTACGGTAAAAAAATGACTACGCCAAATCCTTGGCAAGCAAATACATTGGAGTGGACAACTGCTATCGAGCATACACACGGTAACTGGGGCGATAAATTGCCCGTAGTTCACCGTTGGGCTTACGATTACGGTAAGGATGGTGTTGAATATATCCCGCAAATTGAGCCAATGAAAGAAGGCGAAACGGCGGGAGACCACTAATTAGAATTAAAAATTGAAAATTAAGAATTAAAAAAGGTTACGAAACGTTTGGCGTTTTGAGATTCATTTTTAATTCTTAATTTTTAATTCAAATAGGACCCCTCAGTATTTTAGTTAGAAATTGGGTTTAGTTTGTCGAATATTGGACATTTATACTACGTGTTCAATCTAAAACTATTTAATTTGAAAGCGATTACGAGTAATATAGAAAGCGTTAGTTTGATTAGTAAGCTGAAGGATTACGGTCTTTTAATCAAGTTCAAATTGTCTTTAACTGTTGTCTTTTCCGCAGTTATGGCATATCTGATTGCATTAGATGGACTCACAAATTGGGCTTACTTGACGGCACTTTTCTTAGGCGGATTTTTCACGACTGGGGCGGCTAATGCGCTTAACCAAGTGCTGGAAAAAGACTACGATAAATTAATGAAACGCACCGAAAATCGTCCTTTACCAACTGGACGTATGTCGAGTTCAGAGGCAATTTTAGTAGCAGGTTTGTCGAGTTTAGTTGGTGTAACACTATTAGCGATATTCAATCCGATGACGGCTTTTTTGGGCATGGTTTCATTGATTTTATACGCTTTCGTTTACACACCATTGAAACGGATATCAAACATTTCAGTATTTGTTGGTGCAATTCCTGGGGCTCTACCCATTGTGATTGGTTGCACAGCTGCTAAAAATGGAGAACTTACTGGTTTGGCAACTGCTTTATTTACATTACAATTTATTTGGCAATTTATACATTTTTTGGCAATCGCTTGGTTGGGTGATGAGGACTATAAAAATGCAGGTTTTTATATGATGCCGTCAAAAAATGGGGAAAAAGATAGAACGACTGGCTTACATTCAATTGTTCATTCTCTTGTTTTGATTCCAGTCAGTTGGATGCCCTATTTCTTAGGGGCAACGGGTTTAGTTTCGGCAATAGTTTTAACAGTTTTGGCTGTGTCATTTTTATATTTCGCGATTAATCTTTACAAGGAGTGTAACCGTGAGGCTGCCAGAAAACAGATGTTTTTCTCTCTGGTTTATTTGCCGGTGGCACTATTTGCCTTGTACTTCGATAAATTATAATTTCAAACTCAATATTTTAAAAATAAGGTATTTAATTTTGGAATTTGAAATTTGGAATCTGAAATTTTTAAAACTATGGATACGACGATAACGAATAAGAGAAATAAAATTCATCCTATAAAATTTGCCCTTTGGCTGGGTTGTGGAAGTATAGTGATGATGTTTGCGGCTTGGACAAGTGCTTATATAGTCAGACACGCCGCAGGAAATTGGCTCGAATTTAAGATTCCGTCTATTTTCTTTTACAACACCGCGACAATTGTGGCAAGCAGTCTTGCCTTACATTTATCGTACATTAGTTTTAAAAAAGGCAATGAATGGACTTACAAAGGTTTGCTCATTGTTACTTTTTTCTTAGGTTTAGCCTTTGTTTACATCCAGTATCTTGGTTGGATTGAATTAAAGAACATTGGTGTTCCTTTGACAAAAAATCCATCAGGCGACTTTCTGTATGCATTGACGAGTATGCACGCCGCTCACGTTTTAGGTGGTGTCGCCGTTTTAGCTGTTGCCATGGTTCACGCTTTTGCTTTACCATTTAAGCCGACGCCAAAACGACAATTGCGCTTTGAACTAACTTTGACTTATTGGCACTTTGTGGATTTATTGTGGATTTATCTTTTGGTTTTCCTCGCCACTCAGTCATAAAGTTTTCAGATTTTTTTTTCAAATTTCAATGAAGTATTCTATAAGTTTTTGAAGTTTGAAACCCTCTAATTGAAAGAAAAATTAGTTTTCATAATATACAACTTTAAGCAATGGCTTCTACTGAATTGATAGAACACGATGTTCACCACGACGAACACGAACAACCACAAGCAAACTGGGGAGGCGGCACTGAGCCGTTCAAAGCGAGTTATGGTAAGTTGATGATGTGGTATTTTTTGTTGTCCGATGCCTTCACTTTCGCGGGTTTCTTGATTGCTTACGGAACTTTACGTTTCAGTATGCCTTCTTGGCCTGTTCCTGACTTTGTTTTTGAGTCATTTCCAGGTGGGCTACACCACAAACCCTTGATGTTTGTAACATTGATGACGTTTATTCTAATTGTATCGTCTGTAACAATGGTGCGTGCTGTTCAGGAAGGACACCGTGGCAATAAAAGCGGTGTGGTGAATTGGATGTTGGCGACAATTATTGGCGGCGCTATGTTTTTGGGTTGCCAAGCATGGGAATGGACGACTTTAATTGTTGAGGAAAATGTTTCTGTAACGCGCAATCCATTCGGACGTCATGAAATCGCGGGTACTTATACCCAAGACGAACACGGTCATCCTTACGAAAAAGGCGTAGCTCCTGAAACTTTCAGACCGGGCAGTGGTTACTTGATTCACGCTCAGCATGACGCAAATGACAAAGAGGTTGTAGATAAAGATGGAAAGACACAATTCGTTTTCCGCGAGTTTGTAACTGAAGATGGTCAAAAAGGTCAACTACAATTCGGACCAATTGCTTTTGGTGCTTTGTTTTTCTTTATAACGGGTTTCCACGGTTTTCACGTGCTTTCAGGTGTTGCCTTTTTGTTAATCATCATGCTCAATGTTATGAGCGGTTTGTATGAGAAGCGCGGTAATCACTACGAAATGGTCGAGAAAATTGGATTATACTGGCATTTTGTCGATTTGGTATGGGTATTCGTTTTCTTGGTATTCTACCTATTGTAAAATTAGGACCCCTCAGTATATTAACTCTATTTTGAAATAATTTAAAATTAAAAGATATGGTCAGCTACGAAGAAGGCTTGGCAGTTGTCAAAAGAGGTTTTTGGCTTTTAGCCGCAATTACGGTTGGTGAAGTTTTGATTGCTTTAATCGGCAATGGTCACATTATTGGCGGTTTTTTTCTACCTAAATGGATCATGTATCCCGCCATGATTTCACTATCGCTTTACAAAGCTTATTGGATTGTGTACAATTTTATGCACATGGCTTACGAAGTCAAAGGCTTAGCTATGAGCGTTTTATTGCCGTGCTTGCTCTTGGTTTGGGCCATTATTGCATTTTTTCAGGAAGGTGGCTCGTGGGGAGCGCGTCGAGCGCTGATTCTAAAAAAGAATGAAGCGGCGGCTAAGCCAGTCTCTAAGCAGACGGGTATGTTAGACATCAGAGATTTGCAATTGAATAAAGTAAATTGAAAATAGCCGAATAAAAAAAAGGCGGGGCTTAATGTTCCGCCTTTTTTGTATCAACTATTCTGATAACTATTTGTTATAGTAGCCAACCATCATTTATTTTATTCATCAATCATTATAATAATGGAACAAGAAAAATCTAAGAACCCTTTCCGATTGTTAAAGATGGTATTACTTACGGGTGTTATCGTACTTTTTCCGTTAATTTCGTTTGTAATTAACATAAAAGGCGCTGAAAAGGGGCGTGCTTTCTATGGTGGTATTAAGAACAATTTGGGGAAAATGCCTGCTTTTGAATTAGAGAGTTACACCGACCCAAATACCGAGGCGGGCAAATATAAGGGCAAGACCAAAGTAGCTGCTTTTGTCTCAGGCGAAAGTCGTGATTCTGTTTTAAGCGTTATGAAAGCCATTAGCAGAACGGAACAGTTGCAAGAAGAAATTGATAACCTCAATTTTATGACTTTCGATTTGACTGCTGATTCTTTGTTTATGCGTAGATATGTCCAAACAATATCGCCCAACGAGCGCCAAAATTGGCAAATACTGAGGGGTGGGGCAGAGGTCGCAGCAGCAATGAAATTGCCTAATAATTTCTCATTTGCGCTCATTGATTCGGCTAACGTTATCAGAAGATTTTATGATATTCGAGAAGAAAACGAGCGCCGTTTGCTTATCGAACACATCGCGATTATGCCGATTAGAAAAAAGCAATCTATCGTGAAAAAAGGGCAAAAAGTAATGTGAAATCAGAAAATCGGCTCAGATTTGACGAATATTTAAAAATAAACGCGGACTACAATCCGTGCGACAACAAAAAATGGAAAATATAAAATTAGCAGATAAGTTAAATAAATACGCAGTTATTGTATCGGCGGCGGTGTTAATATTAGTCGCGAGTATGCGGAAAATTCATATTGATTTAGGTATTGATTTTTCGTTTTTACCCGCAATTTATTCGGTAACAAATGCCTTGGTTGCCGTTTTTTTAATTAGAGGTTTGATGTTTATCAGACAAAAACGGATTGCAGAACATAAGCAAATGATTACGATTGCTTTGTCTTTGTCGGCGGCGTTTTTGTTGATGTATGTTTTATACCATATCACGACACCAGAAATAAAGTACTGCGGTGAAGGTGCCATCAGAACATTTTATTTTTTACTTTTAATATCGCACGTCGTTTTGGCAGCCGTAAGTTTTCCGTTTATTCTATTTACTTTCATTCGTGGGTTTACAATGCAGGTGGAAAAACACAAAGCGATGTCAAAATATGTGTTTTGGGTGTGGTTATACGTTTCTATTACGGGTCCAATTGTCTATTTAATGTTGCGACCTTGTGTTTAGTGTAGTCGGGAAATTTATTTCCTGTATGAAGTATTTTATCGGGAAATAAGTTTTCCGTCTATCTTTAATCATTAAAATCTATTAAAATGACTGCTAAAATGGCTAAAATACTGAGGGGTCCTTTTCTCACTTTTGCACTGATGTTGATAGCAAATATGAATGCTACCGCGCAATGCCCGATGTGTCGCATGAGTTTAGAAAGTAATCTAAAAAACGGCGGAACGGCAGGAAGTGGCATGAACGCGGGAATTTTATTCCTTCTTTCAACACCTTATTTGTTAGTTGGTGGCATTGCGTACGTTTGGTTTCGCAATAAGAAGAGCGCCGAAGATAATTCAGAATTGAACTACGAGCAATCTTAATGCGCTTAACAGCGAACGAGAAGTTATTGCAATTCAAGTCAAGGGCTACTAAATTCTTATGGATTTAATAGCCTTTTTCTGTTCCTTTGGAACTATTTTGAAACTTATTTTGAATTTGGATTTAGTTCGCCAAAGTATGACAGCATACCCTTCAGTATTTTGAACCCAAAATATCAATTTTATGTACTATTCAAAAAGAGACATTCGGTTTCAGCTTTACGAGCTACTCCATGCGGATGCACTGCTAAAATACCCTTACTTTGAAGACCACAGCCGCGACTCGTTCGATATGGTCATTGAGGCAGCTGACCAAATCGGTGAGAAAATGCTGTTTCCGTTGTTGACGGAAATGGATAGGCAAGAACCGCAACTCATTGACGGCAAAATTCGGGTCCATGAAGGCATGAAAGCGATTGTCAAACGGTTTGGCGACGATGGTTGGATAAACGCGCCGTTTAGCTACGACCCGACGCTCGACGCTGATTTTTACCAAGGTAAAATCATGACGGCTAAATACTTTTTTGAATACGAATTAGTGAAAGTGGATGGACTTGCAAAACGTTTGAGCAGCGATGAAAAGGTGACGATTGAGATGCAAAATGCGTGGTTTTGATTTTAGGGGACCCCTCAGTATAAACGGTAAAAAGCCATGAAAAACGATGTTTTCATGGCTTTTTGCCGTTTATACTGAGGGGTCTTATTTTTGTCAATACCGCCCCATATTTTCCATTTCCCGAATCTCCCCTTTGTCATAAACGCCATCCAACAACGTCTGAATCAACAAATCTTCGCCCGACATATCGCAGCTTGTATCGTTGCGTTTAAGCCGTCGTGCCAACAGATTTGTCAATTTAAACAACTGCGGATTGTCGCTTTTCTCGCATTCTGAACAGCAACACGGCACCATTTCATCGGCTTTGATGCTCCGAAACCATTTTTTATGCAGCGATTCTACTTCTTCACGGACGCGTTGCAAGGCGTGTTTGCGGTGCCCTTGTGGGTTGCCCATGACTTCAATGATGATTTGGCGCAAGCCGCTTTTTGACTCGGCATCGTCTTCGTACATCAAGACGCGGCTGCAATTATCGGCGTTGTTTTTATCTGTCGGAATCCTCAAAATCACGCCTTTCTTCCACACAACTTCTTGATAATCAACAACTTCAATGTATTCACTCAGCCGAACAATCAGACGCGACATCAAGCCTTTGGGCATAATCGGATATTGATACCGAAATTGCAATGGTGCGCCCGTTTGTCTATTCCAAAGGAACGCATCGGGTCGGTTTTCGGGCAACAATTGCGCGGCAACGTAATTGCCTTCGGTGGCTTCGTAACAAATATCGAAATTATTCTTGGTCATCAATTGCAAAACCAAGTTGGCATCTGCCCGTTTGTAGCCTTTTGCCGCCAACAATTGATTAAAAGCAATGTCCGTAAATCGCCCATTATTCTCCTTAATGCTTTCTGCCGATAGAAACGTATAAACGCCATCGGTTGCCCATTGCGGACTCAATATGACAAAGTGCATCAAGCCTTTGTCGTTTTGAAAATGCAACAACGACCCCAATTGATGCAAATAACCACTCAACAACCATTGGTCGGCTTCTTCCGTAATGCCATGTTTGGAACACATATCGGAATAACGGTCGGTCGTGATATACTGGTTGTTTTTCGCTTCTTCGCGCAAGTCTTCGCGCACCACTTTCCACAAACGCGGCAATTGCGATTTGACAATCGGCAGCGTCACCAAACTCTGTTGAATCGCCTTTTGCAACGCCTCAAACCGATAATCGTTTTCCGCAAAATCCACTTCTAAATACTGCACATCCAAAGTGTCGGCGTAGTGCTTCAATTGGTCTTGATACTGAGGGGTCCCCGTTGTGTTGCCGCGTTTGTTGAAAACCAAGAGCAACTTTACGCGCTCCGTCGAATCTTGATTGTCGCGCCCCAAAAGGCTGATAATCTTAAACCAATACGCCAAATTAGGCGATTCTTTACGCGCATTCATCATCAAAACGTACAAACCACGCGGGGTTAGAAAGAATTGATGCGTCATGTATTGAAGTTCTTGACCGCCAAAATCCCAAAGATTGGCGTTGAAAACGTTGTCTCCGATTAAGTGGTGCGTGAATTCTAAGCCTTCGTGGATGTTGGTGCCGTGGGTTTCGTCAACGGGTTGTAATTTATAACTGTTGTCTTTTAGCTTTTCAAATAGGGTTGTTTTGCCTGTGTTGCCTTCGCCGACTATGATTAGTTTGGCTTCGTAGAGTTCGACTGTACCTTGTTTTTCTATTTGTTTAAAATAATTCAAAATGGTATTATTTCCTTGATTTAAAATTTCGGTTGGAGGATTTTCAATTGGACAACTCTCTAATGAAATACCTCCTTTACTACTTGCCCATTGTAAACCTATTGGCAAATTATTTTCAATCTGTTTGATTAAAGGAGCAATGTTCTTTACTTTCGTAAAAGCAAGCCTAAGTTCTTTTATATTTTTTAAATCACTTAGGGGAGTTAAGTCAAATACATCTGTTTTTTCTAAGTCAAGATACTCTAATTTTTTTAAATTTTTTAGAACTGATATATCATTTAGCTTCCATCGTTTAGATTGATTACCACGGCAAATTAATTTTTTAATTTTTTTTAATCTACTAAGATTAGTAGACAGTTTTTTTATGTTATTGGGCTTACCAAAATTCTGAGATTCATTATGGGTAAATTCTACTATCTCATGAAACTCACTCGGATAATTATGATAACTGAACCATTCATTACTCAAAATCAACTCCTCCAACCAAGTCAGCTCAAACAACTCATCAGGCAGTTCAGTTAAGCCACAATTCCCGAGGTCGAGCCGTGTAGCGCGTGTTTCTTTAGCTTCTTTTATGCGTTTTAAGGCGAGTTCCGACATGGTTTTTACTTTTTAGAATTAGGAAATAGGTTGCTTCGTTCCGCGCAAGGGCAAACGGAGGAAAATGATTTTAAACCTGGAGCAAACTTAACAAAAAAGAGGACCCCTCAGTATTTTTCCTAAAAAAAAGCCTTTTGAGTAACGCAACTCAAAAGGCTTTTTCTTTTTATTTCAACAATCAAGCAACGGCATAGCCTGTATGTGGGCGTACCATTTCAGAATGAAAGCCCAAAACAATATCGGATTTTGAGACTCCGTATTCTATCAATTGCTCTGCCACCATTACATCTGTATTGTTGACTAATATCCACACTTTGCCATTGGGTTTGATGTCAAAATGAAAGAGAACGGAATAGACAAAATGGTCTTTCACATTCCAACCTGTCATAACCAATTGAAAATGATTGTTTTCGGTGTCTGAAATGACTTGATATTCAATTTTAGGCACAAGGGCAAGGCTATTCGCTTGCTCGTGCAGGAGTTTTTTTATGATTGATTGATATTTTTTTATCTTATCCATGATTCAATTTGATGATTTAATTTATTGAAAATAAGCATTCTAAGATTAAATTTTTCGCACAGAAACAAAATATCGTCGTCCTTTTCAAATCGTAAAGCATATACTTCGTCACTCACCGCCAAATACAAAGTTCTATCAGGTTCTTGTCGCGCTAAAAATGTTTCATAAACGAGGTATTGTCCTAAAACGGTATAAAATTCAGAAATAAAGGATTCTTTTAAAAACGATTTGACTTCAACCGCTATTTTTTGACCGCCTTTTTGAGCCGCAATAATGGGTTCAGCCGCTAAATCTATTTCTAAAACTCTTTTCAAAAGAATCAAGCGATAAGGGTCTTGTGTTATTGCCCAATTATCATGTGTTAGGGAATCCCTAACTGTTTTGTGAAAGAAATCTTTTGCCATAGTAATGATATTTATTTTTTTGATATGCTGTTCATTTTACACACAAAAATAAGAAAATGTATTTGAATAAGAAACAACGATTCACTTTTAAAACTATTTTCGTATCTATTTTTTTTGTTTTAAAATATGTCAAGCCACAATTCCCGAGGTCGAGGCGGGTAGCGCGTGTTTCTTCGGCTTCGCGTATCAATTTTAAGGCGCGTTCGGACATTTTAGAATCAGGATTTGTAGAATTTTAAAAGATGATAAGGATTTAAGGCATTTATACTGAGGGGTCCTGTTTAGTAAAATCAGGAGGATGCAAACCGACCATTTTTAATAATTTCCGCAAATTGATATTGCTTTTGCGATTGACTTGTAGCAAATCTTAGGCATTTTGAGGCGTTTTTAAACCCAAATCTTCCATAAGTTGTGGTAACGACACCGCACGGAGTTGTGCTAATTCGATAAGATATTTTACTCGTTGGTTGCGTAGTTTTTCTTCATGTGTTGCCAAGCGCATAAATTCGGTGTATTCGGTATCTGATAGGGTTTCAAATTCCAATTTATAGGCTAATTCCTGATAGCGTTGAGCTTTTTGTTTGCTCAAAACTGTCTGGGAGATTTTGTCCAAAAGTACGCGTTCACGAAATGTTTTATCTGTCGTCTGTTTGCGCCTAATCAAAGCACTGATCTCAATCAGATAAAACTCCAATTCAGATACAGGCAATTCAGCCATATTGGGCAGCAAACTAAGTGCGTGCGTTTGTGGTGCGATTTGAAGAGCTTCCATAGCTTTTATTTTTTGACAAAATTAGTTCTTTTTTTTTAAATTCAAAAAGAATTTGGTTTTCATGGTTTCCTAATAAACAAAAAGAATTCAAACAACTCATCAGACAGTTCGGTCAAGCCACAATTCCCGAGGTCGAGCCGAGTAGCGCGTGTTTCTTTCGCTTCGCGTATTAGTTTTAAAGCGATTTCAGACATGGTTTTTCTTTTTAGAATTAGGATAAGCAGGATTTAATAGGATGAAAAAGGATTCAAGCCATGAAAATACACAATTTTGGATATATTAATTGCTGATAACTTTAGAAATCTAAATTTTACTACTCATTCCGACTCCAAACACGTCGTCATTGCGAGGCACGAAGCAATCTGCTCAGGTTTCAGCAGTCTATAAATTGGGCTTCTGTTCTTTTTGGAAATGAAAACGGCTCTTATTTGATAGACTGCAAAAACTTGGCAGATTGCTTCGTGCCTCGCAATGACGATGTTACTTGGAAGTGAAATTAGTGGTAAAATTTAAGAGCCTATTTTTGAAAAAGGGACTCCTCAGTATAAAACGCTTTTTGAATAAAATTAGCTGTTCTCTAATTATTAACTGACATTACGCAGTCAAAAAATTTGGAAATAAGTTTTTTAGAACAGTTGACAAAATTGCGTGTTAAATTCTAATGAATCCGTAGGATTCACACATTTGTAGAAAAAATTACTCAAAAGTCTAACGAATCCGTAGGATTCGCACATTTATAAATAGCTCCGAAGCCATATAAACGTGCGAATCCTACGGATTCGGGCAAGTATTTGTTGTTCACTATTTCTATAAATG
Source organism: Saprospiraceae bacterium (assembly GCA_043764555.1). Lineage (GTDB taxonomy): Bacteria > Bacteroidota > Bacteroidia > Chitinophagales > Saprospiraceae > JAAFJT01. Next base: position 5,464 of record JAYUKJ010000084.1, on the reverse strand, counting down.
TGTAAATCCTACGGATTTATACGCTTTTTCTTAACGTGTATTAAAAATTGAATCTCCAAATTTTTCAACTGCGTAATGTTAGTTACTAACCTTAATGCTGTTACTTTAAACATTGATAAGATTGAAAGTTATTTACTTGAAGGGAGTGAAACTTCGTTAGGATTTCCCGAAGGTAAAATCATAGAAAGAATACATAATGCAAGGGAGAGAAATTCTAAAGTAATTGAAATTGCGAAGACAAATTTTAAAAAAGAATTTGGTAGGTTGTTTTGTCAAATTTGTGGTTTCGATTTTAAAGAAATGTATGGGGAATTGGGGGAAGATTTTAAAGAAGGACATCACACTATTCCTGTAAGTCAAATGCCACTCGACTATTTTACAAAACCCGAGGAAATTGCCATGCTTTGTAGTAATTGTCACAGGATGGTACACAAGAGAAGACCATGGTTGACAATGGATAAGCTTTCAGAAATAAAAAGACACCCCTCAGTATAAAATCAAAAACCCTTGCAAAACGACTGTTTTGCAAGGGTTTTTCTTATTTTTCACGCATTTTTATTGCTTCACGAACTTTCGCGTTATGAATCTTCCTTGTGTGTCAAACAATTTTATGAGATAAAAACCGCTTTTTAAGTCATTGATTTTGATTGAATTAACGGGGTTCAAAACGGTCATTATTTCGCGTCCATTTAGGTCAAAAACTTGCGCTATACTGAGGGGTCCTTTGGTGTCGATGTTCAAGACGTCCGACGCGGGATTTGGGTAAATCGAGACCGATAATTTCTCCGTTTCCGCTGTCGAAGTCACGCCGCCGCCGTTGGTGTAATCCTGCAATTGAATGTACCAAATACCGCGTCCGTGGGTGAACAAAAACAAGGTGCGGTCGGACTTTCGGAGCTTCATTTCAAAGATGGGAACGTTCGGAATCCGCGTGTCTTTCACCCAATTTCTACCGTTATTGCTCGACACATACAAGCCAAAAGCCGTCGCGGCAAACAATAAACTGTCGGGCTTATCGGGATGCGACTGAATCTGATAAATCGGCAACGAAGCCGCCAAATCGCCCGTGATATTTTCCCATTTTATCGTATCGGTGTTGGCATAAAGCAACCGCCACGCGCGCGGTTGCGGAGAAGTGGTCGTCATGCCGACATAAAGCGTGGAATTGACGGAAGGATGCACCGCAATCGTTCCCCAAGAAAAAGCATTGACCGCAACAGGCACCGTGGCGCGTAGGTCAACAAAATTGCTCGGAGAAGTCGAAGTTGCTGCCGAATCGAACCGATAAAAAATGCCATTTCCACCGACGTAAACGTTCGGATTTACGGCATTTGAGACGCCAACTGCCTGAATTCTTCCAATATCGGCGGTATTCATGCGCGTCCAATTGGCACCTCGGTTGGTCGTTCGGTGCAATGCTTTGTTGGTTCGATAGTACAATTGGTTGCCATCTGTGTAATTTATTTGAAATTCGTTGATGAAATCAACGCCTTCCGCCACTGCCGTCGGCGGTGTGATTGTCGTGCCGCCACCGCTCGTAACAAACGCTGTCGAGCGTGTTGTAATGCCATTTTGGAACGAAAAATAAGCCAACGAAGAGTCTTGTTGACTGATGTGGCAATAGCCGCCGTCACCGCCTTGCGACGCCCGCGCGAGGGTTGTCAAATACCGCCAAGTGCCATTGTCTTGCGTGCCACCAACGCAGATTTTGCCCCGTGGCGCGTAGTTTCCTGCGTAAAACTGAAAAGTCGTGTAACCATTGTTGAGCGGTTGCGTCGCCGTTGCGCCCGACCACGATGCCCTATGCACGCCGCCGTCGCTGCCGATGAGGAAATTGTCGGTATCGGGGATGGGAACGACGGTGTGATTGTCCGCGTGACCATAAGCAACCGAAATGTAAGTGAGTCCGCCGTCGTTCGATTTTTTCATACCCAACGCACCCAAAACGATGCGGTTTGAGTCGGTCGGATGCGCGCTCAAAAGTTGACAATAGGCTTGATAAGACGTGCCAATAGTGCGATTAGCCGTCGAATCGGTGTCCATTCTACGCCAGTTTGTGCCAAAATCGGAGCTTTTGAACACGCCCAAGTTGCCTTCTAAAGCGTAGTCGGCACCGCAAAATAAGGCATAAACCACATTCGGAAACGCCTTGCAATTGGCGATAAGAATCCGCGCCACGTTGCTTGTCGGGAAGGTCGGATTGACGGCTTTAACGAAATTACTGCCCGTTGTGGCCTTAAAAATGCCACTCGTTGCGGTCACGCCTTGCACCGTTGCGAGGATTTTTCCGTCGGGATGCTCAATAACGCCGTTGTTGGCACCCGCCAAAATTTTCGTCCAAACGCCGCCACCGTTTGTTGAGATGTACAAGCCGCTCGGCGTGCCAACATAAACGGTGTTGCTGTCGGTCGGACTGTGGCTCATATAGTTGCAATTGCGCATATCATTACTGCTCGAAGCGAGTCGCGCAAATGTCAAACCACCGTCGGTCGATTTGAAAACACCATCGCCCGAAACGCCTTGACTTGCGCCGCGGGTTTCGCCCGTTCCGTAGTATATCTCATTGGTTTTCAATGGATTCTGCACCAAACACGTCACCGAAAGCGTGGATGCGGCGTCATTTATTGCCGACCAATTGGCACCGCCGTCCGTCGAACGCCACAAACCGCCGCTCACGCAACCCGCAAGCATTTTGTTGGCATCCGTAATGTCTATCAAAACAGCCCGCGTTCGACCCGCTTGTAGCGTGGTTTTTGCGAGATTTTCGATGCTCAAAATGGGACTTTCGCCTTCGGGTTGCGGCGCTTGCGCTTGGTCGTGGGCGTACCATTTTGCGGTCAAACCGTCGGGAATGACGCCTTGCTCATTTTTATGTTTTTCAAACCATTGCGGAAAATAACCAGGCTCGGTTGGCGCATTTTTAAGGTCTGTTTCCCCCTTTTCCCTGTTGTTAGAAAGATGGTTAGAGGACGTTTTATTGGTTAAATTAACGCAGCTTATTAAACTCGAAATAAGCAGTAGAACAAAAGGGTATTTAAGGTTTTTCATGAATGAGCATTGGATTTTTAATTAAAAGAATTTTTCATCATTGGTCTGTGTTAATTGTTGCTCAAAAGTAGGTATTAAATGTTTAAATAAATCAGATGTTGAAACGTAATTATTCAGGATTAAGTTTAGAGAAAATTGTCTTTTCATAAAACCCTAACGCGCTTTAAATCAATATTTTATAACGAAAATAGGACCCCTCAGTATAAGCCTGATTTTTACGCGTTTAAAGCATTTTAAGTCGTTATTTCCGATTATTTTCCAATTGCTTTAACGCTTAATGTCCAATTAATTTCCAAACGTTTTATCGCTTAATTTCTAATTGATTTCCAATTGTTTTATCGCTTAATTTCTAATTGATTTCCAAACGTTTTACCGCTTAATTTCTAATTGATCTCCAAACGTTTTAACGCTTAATTTTCAATTAATTTCCAAACGTTTTGACGCTTAATTTCTAATTGATTTCCAAGTGTTTTACCGCTTAATTTTCAATTAATTTCCAAACGTTTTAACGCTTAATTCCTAATTGATTTCCAAGTGTTTAACGCTTAATTTCTAATTGATTTCCAAACGTTTTATCGCTTAATTTCCAATTAATTTCCAAACGTTTTATCGCTTAATTTCTAATTGATTTCCAAACGTTTTAACGCTTGATTTCTAATTAATTTCCAGACGTTTTAACGCTTAATTTTCAATTGATTTCCAAACGTTTTAACGCTTAATTTTCAATTAATTTCCAGACGTTTTAACGCTTAATTTCTAATTGATTTCCAAACGTTTTACCGCTTAATTTTCAATTGATTTCCAGACGTTTTAACGCTTAAATTTCTAATTGATTTCCAAACGTTTTACCGCTTAATTTCTAATTGATCTCCAAACGTTTTAACGCTTAATTTCTAATTAATTTCTAAACGTTTTAACGCTTAATTTCTAATTGATTTCCAAGTGTTTTATCGCTTAATTTTCAATTAATTTCCAAACGTTTTAACGCTTGATTTCTAATTAATTTCCAATTGTTTTAACGCTTGATTTCTAATTAATTTCCAGACGTTTTAACGCTTAAATTTCTAATTGATTTCCAAACGTTTTAGCGCTTAATTTCTAATTGATTTCCAATTGTTTTATCGCTTGATTTCTAATTAATTTCCAATTGTTTTAACGCTTAATTTCTAATTAATTTCCAATTGTTTTAACGCTTAATTTCTAATTAATTTCCAAACGTTTTAACGCTTGATTTCTAATTAATTTCCAATTGTTTTAACGCTTGATTTCTAATTAATTTCCAATTGTTTTAACGCTTGATTTCTAATTAATTTCCAAGTGTTTTAACGCTTGATTTCTAATTAATTTTTTAAACGTTTTAACGCTTAGCTTTTAACGCATTTTCATTCATTTTTTGAATTAAAATAGACGCAAAATAGCAAAAATACTGAGGGGTCCTATTTACTTTTCAAGGACTTAAAAAAAGCGTCAAATTTCTCTATTCAATTCGTTTCAAAGAGACACGATTTGCCCTTAAAACGCTTTCTTTTTTTCGCATATTTTTCTTTTTTTCGCATATTTTTCATTTTTCATTTACCATTTAATTAATCTTTTCTAATTTGTCTTGCGGCAATGGAAATGCCTTGAAAACGATAGCCCAAACTGAGTTCGGCGGTCGGTATGAAATAGCCATAAGTCTTGTAGGGTAGGAGAGAAGCGACGCCGACTTTGCCCATCAAAATGAGCGGAATCCCGCGCCAACTGCGGCGTTTTACCGCAAAATCGCGCCCAAAACCGATGGATAGGGACGGGGCAATGTACCATTTTCGTTCGGTCAAAGGGTCTGATTTTAAGCCACTTGAGGGTGCGGGAAGTGAATCGCTAAAGGGCAACGAAACGCGGTGTCCGCCGACGCCAAGCGGTGAAAATTGGAAGAAATAACCATTGTTAGAAATGAAGCGCCGCGTCCATTCTAAGGTGATATTGATGTTGTCAAAAGCGGCGGTTTTGCGGTACAAACCAGCGTCCAAAGTGAGGTAGTTTTCGGTGAAACTGCGCCCGCCCGACACACCCGATAAACCGCGTCTTTCGATGATTTTTAAGGGGAAATCGATGGACAATTTGCCGCCGTAAATGTCGTTCAATGACGCCATACCCGAGAGCCTAAAAGCAATCGGCTCGGCTTCGCGGTAGGCACGGCGGTGCGGGTTGGCGGTTTGCTTTTTTTGAGCAAAAATACTGAGGGGTCCGCCCAATAATAAAATTAGAAAAACGGTTTTTTTGATGGACATGAATAAATGATGAATGATGAACGACGAATTTGCGCGACATAGACCACTTTGATAGCGACATTGAAAAGTAGTCGGCAACTTTAGTTGCCGCGTGTAATATCTTGATTATCAATCACTTCGCGGCAACTAAAGTTGCCGACTACAAA
>JAYUKJ010000083.1:0-1722 GCA_043764555.1 Saprospiraceae bacterium | reverse complement strand
TGTAAGTTTGTTGAGGCTTATTGTAAGTCTGTTGAGGCTTGTTGTAAGTTTGTTGAGGCTTGTTGTAAGTTTGTTGAGGCTTGTTGTAAGTCTGTTTTCATTTTCCACGCAGTTTTTCCGCCCTTCGGGAAGAATTTGCGCTTATCGGAGAAAAACGAGAAGATTCTTTCTAAATAACAAAATAAAAGAACAGACTTTTGAAAAGGAAAAAAACCGTTCAAAACGCCCTTTATACTGAGGGGTCCTAAAAAACTTTAACCCGTGACAATCTGCGTGAATCCGTGGATAACATAAATAGAACACATAACTTTAGTAACGAATAAATATAAAAACGACGTAGCAATGAGACTAATTCGACATCTATGGATTGCCAGCATTTTGTTTTTTATGACAACGCACGGCAATGCTCAAAATGGACAATACGACGCGCGGTTTTTAACCAAGACCTTTGATTGTGCGAACCGCGTCGCCACGATTCAACTTCAAGTACGCGCCAAGGACGTTACGCACCGCTTCAACATGGGTGATGCCAACTACCGATTTGAGTACGACCCCCGCCTCATTGCCCGTCCGAGAATTACTGCGCAACCCAATTTTTCGAGTCAACCGCCTTTGAGTGACCAAAATTACGGGACGCAAAACCTCAATGGCTCAACAGCTGGGCCAACGCGTGGCTTGGTGTCCGTCAATACTTTTTATCAAGGCAGTGCCAACGGTGCGCGACTTGTCGATACGGCGTGGTTGACGGCGACGGAAATTGCTTTCGACGTGATAAAAACGGATTCTTGCTTTGAATTGTATTGGCACAACGACGTGACATTCCCCGTTTCGGGCATGAGTGAAGTCATTATCACGCAACAAACGCCGTTTGCTTACGATTTATTCGTCGCCACGTCATCGGGTTTCTTTGGCAACGTACAATCTTGCTTTAAAAATACGTGCATTGACAACAAAGCACCTTCCGTCGTGATTGCGCCGATAACGGTTGCTGAAGACAGCGCAAAAACTGTTTGTGCAACGATTCAAGACGCCAATATTGGGGATTATCACCGCGCCACTTTGTGCGAAAATCCCAAGAACGGCACCGCAACGCTCCGTCTCGACACGGCAACGCGCCAACTCTGTGTAACCTATCAACCGAATCTAAATTACAACGGAACGGACACCGTTTGCATCAACGTGTGCGACGTGCGTCCCGATTCTTTGTGCCAAAACGTGAAGATTCCCGTAACAATCACGCCAACGCCCGACGCACCCGTCGTGCGTCCGACGCTCATTACCCTCTCTCAAGACAGTACATTCAATGGTTGTTTTCCCATCGTTGACCCCGATTTGGGCAATACGCACACCGTAACGATTTGCGGCGCGCCGAAAAACGGAACGGTTCGACCTTACATCTCAAACGGTCAAGTTTGTTTGACCTATCAACCAAATCCAAGATTCAACGGACAAGATTCCGTCTGTTTGACCATCTGCGACAACACGGGTTTATGCACCTCGGTCACGTGGCAAATCCGCGTTTCAGCGTGCAACGACACCGTCGCGCCAACAATTACGTGTCCAACGCAACCCATTTTGGTTTCCGCTTACGGCGAAATCATCAGCAATCCGTTGAACTTTTTAACGACGGCATCAATTGGCGACAACTGCACGGGCGTCAAGCTCAATTATGGTCTGCCAACGGCAACCGACAACTGCACCAAGGACCCCTCAGTATCTTGG
>JAYUKJ010000082.1:0-5705 GCA_043764555.1 Saprospiraceae bacterium | reverse complement strand
GAATCTTTGAAATTTGGAATCTTTGAAATTTGGAATCTTTGAAATTTGGAATCTTTGAAATTTGGAATCTTTGAAATTTGGAATCTTTGAAATCTTTGGAATCTAAAATCTTCTATTCTAACAATTAACAAATTTATTTATGTCTGACACAACTGCGCTTTCCGCAACACCTTTATTGAACGATAAACGCACGATGAATGGCTGGGCGTTTTTCGATTGTGCCAATTCTTCTTACTCACTTGTCATTTCCTCGGCAGTTTTTCCAGCTTATTTTGCCGCAACTGCGCCTGAAAATATCCCTTTTTTGGGCATGACTATCCCGTCAAGCGCAATTTTAGCGTATGCCGTGACGATTGCTTACTCGGTCATAGCGATTAGTTCGCCGATTTTGTCGGGCATTGCGGATTACGGCGGCAAGCGGAAAATGTTCATGACGGCATTCACCGTTTTGGGCGCCGTGGCGTGCATGGCCATGTTTTGGATGGTCGGACGTGAGCATTGGCAAGTCGGTTTTTGGGGTTACGTTGTCGCGACGATTGGCTACGCGGGTGGGGTCGTGTTCAACAATTCTTATTTGCCAATTATTGCGACCGAAGACCGTTTCGACTGGTTGTCGGCGCGCGCCTACACGTTTGGTTATCTTGGCAGCGTGTTTTTGTTGCTCGTTAATCTGGCTATGATTATTTTTTATCAAGAATTGGGTTTTCCCGACAAAACGATTCCGACGCGCATCGCGTTTTTGATGGTCGGTGTTTGGTGGTTGAGTTTCGCTCAAATTCCGCGTTTGCGGTTGCCCGCTGATTCCAAGGGACCCCTCAGTATAAAAGCCGTTTCGAGCGGTTGGGCGGAGTTTACGAGCGTTTTGGCGGTCGTAAAAGCGAATAAAAACCTTAAAAACTACTTATTATCCTATTTTTTCTTCGACGCAGGCGTTCAATGCGTTTTGTTTATGGCAACCATTTTTGCCGCAAAAGTCCTGAATTTTGAAACGACTGAATTGATTGGCGTGGTCTTGATTTTGCAAGTTGTTGCGGCTTTGGGTGCGTGGATTTTTGCAAAAGTATCGGCAATTAAAGGCAATTTATGGTCAATTACCGCGATGTTGGTCGTCTGGATTGGCATTTGCATTGCCGCTTATTTGGTGGCTTCCAAGACGCAATTCTACATTTTGGGTGCCGTTTTGGGCGCCGTTATGGGCGGCATTCAATCGTTGAGTCGGTCCACTTATTCCAAATTAATTCCTGAAAACACCGAAGATGTCACGTCATTTTTCAGTTTTTACGACGTAACGGATAAAGTTGCCGTCGTGGTTGGCACGTTTGCTTTTGGCTTTATTGACCAATTGACGGGCGATATTCGGAACTCAACTTTGGCTTTGGCCTTGTTTTTTGTCGCGGGGTTGGTCTTGATTAAAAATGTGAAAATGCCGCAAAAGACTAACGCAAATGCTTGATAATCATGTTGTTGCAACTTGATATATTCTTAAAACAGCAATTTCCGCCTTGAAATTTAATCGCATAGAAGCATAGGAGATTTCACATAGGTTCACATAGTTTTTTTGGAAAATCCTATGTGAACCTATGTGAAAAACCCTATCTGAACTATGTGATTAATTTTGTAAAAAGCCAAAGCGGAAATTGCTATTCCTAAAAAATGAAATGGCTTTCAGGGTAATTCACCTTGAAAGCCATTTTTCGTTTTTCACTTATCACTTATCACTTAAATGGGTAATGCGTAAATGTCGAAAAAACGGCGTTTATCCATGTCCGCTTCCGTGATTCTAACGACTTTGGCGTTGATGTCAATGTCTTCAAAATAATACAATTCGTAGCCATGTTGCGCGATGCTGTTGTACAAATCAATGCGCTCGGCTGTGGTCAATTTAGGGAAACATTCAGCCATAATGACGGGTTTATATTGCTTAATGACTGCCGCAATGGACTTCAAAATCTCCTTGTCATACCCCTCCGTATCGACCTTAATTAAGCGCAATTTGGGCAAGTCTTTTTCAAAATTTTGATGTAAAAATGTGTCTAAATTCACGCCTTTTATTTTCTGTTCCAATTGATATTTTCCGTGCCGATTGACCTTTTCAACGGAGATGCCGCCGTTTGAAAAAGACGCTTCCGACGAGTTGTAATAGTATTCGCTGTCCGTTTCGCTGATGGCACAATTGAACGGTTTAATGTTTGTCAAATGTGTATTTAGTTGAGAATTAGCGACTAATATATTAAAAACAATTGGATTTGGGTCAAAAGACAAAACCATTCCCGATTTCCCAACCGCCAAAGCCATCGACACGGAATGCTCGCCGATGTTCGCCCCGATGTCGATGCACATACTTCCCTCAGGCACAAGTTTCTTAAAAAAATCAATATTGCCTTGACTAATATTTTTAATATCAACCAGCGGATTTGACCAATTGGCGAATTCAATGGGTCCCGTTTTTTCTAAATTAAAAGTCGTGATAACCGTCGGATATTTCTGAAAAAATCGCCGCGCCATTTTCCTTTTAAAGGAATTAATAAAATAGTTAAACATAAAATTTATTTTAAAATATATTGTAAACGTATTTGCGAATTTTCTCCAACGTATTTGCGAATTCATTCGCACCCGTAACTGCGAATTCATTCGCAGAACGCAAAAAAGTACGCAAAGATAAAAAAAGTAGCCAAAATACTGAGGGGGTCCTCCGCGCGTTTGTTTCCACCAATGAAATGTGTTGTTGAACGCATTTTTATGCAAATAAAAACGGTCAAATACCCCTCAGTATTTGACCGTTTTTTGTTTGTGCCGAACACTTTTTATTGCAACGGCAAAGTCGCTTCTAAGCTCACCGGCACGCTGTTTTTCGGACCTCCACCGTTGAAACCGAAGTCTTGGCGCGTAATTGTTCCCGTGCCTTTCACTTTGTACGGCTTTTCGTCCGAAATTGTGAACGTCAATTTGACGGGTTTTTCGATGCCGCGAAGCGTCAATTTAGCATCCGTTTCGTAGCTGCCATCAGCCAATTTCGTCGCGCCATTGATGATAACGGTCGCTTTTGGGAAGTTTTTGACGTAGAAATAGTCTTTTTTCTTCTTGATATTGTCCACCAAATCCTTCCAACTCGCGTTGATAGAAGACGTGTTTATCTCGATTTCGGCGTAGATATTTTGTACGCTGTCGCCTTTCATTTCGACTTTTCCGAACGTCCATTGTTCGACCGTAAATGTCGTGGCTTGACCTGCGTCACCGACGAATTGTAACGTTCCGGGCGTATCTGCCGTGTTGCCAACGCCGATTTGAGTGAAGGCAGAAAGGAGAATAAGTGCGCCAATTGTGGCGGTGATAACTTGCTTTTTCATGATTGTTTTTAATTTTGAAATGAATAATTAATGAAATAATTCGTTGAAAATCAATATTTTATGTTTTATACTGAGGGGTACTTTTGAAAGTGAAAAATGAAAAACGAAAAGTGAAAATAAGCGCCAAAAGCGTTTTATACCAGCAATTTCCGCTTTGTCTTTTAAGACGGGCGAATAAATTCGCCCGCTACTGATTTTACCGATAAATCGCTGCTCAAAAGACATAATTCCGATGTTTTTTATCAATAGCGGGCGAATTTATTCGCCCGAAAATTAAAGCGGAAATTGCTAATTTTATACTGAGGGGTGCTTTTTTCACTTTTCATTTAATTTCGCTTTGCAAATTCTTTCGATTTGTTAAGCACTTGATTCATAAATCGCCAATTTTCCCACGAATTTAATAAGGCAACAACGACCCAATTTTCGGCAACATTGAACTCCGTTTGCGTCCTAAAACCTTGTGGTGCGCCACCAAAATAGTTGCCGCCGCCGTTGTTACCGCCCGCAAACATCAAACAGCGTCCGTTTTCCGTGGATTCAACCGCCGATTTTGCCATCGTTTTGCTTAACAATGTGTTGTCTTCGCCACGGGCTGCTTTGACGATGTGACCCACAAATCGGGCGTAATCTTCTGCCGTTGACCATGCACCGCTAAAGCCTTGTTCGGCGTAACGGTAATAATTATCGGTGGTCGGTTTGCCATTTTTTTCGTAGCCAATTGACGCCGTAGCTTGTTGTGTGGGTGTCAAATCGGTGGCAAAAAAGCTCGATTTCATGCCGACTGGGTCGAAAACGAGGCTTTGAACGACTTCTGCAAGCGTTTTTTGATGCACATCTTCCAACAAAACTTGCAGCACAAGCGGCATATAAAATGAGAAGTTTTTCGTGTTTTTTATCCTCAATTTGCTTTCCTGCGAAGATTCAGAACCCATCAAGATTTGTACAATATTTGGCAATGTTTTACCCGCCTTGTAACCATCGGGTTTTGATTTATCATCGAACGCAATCTTGCCAATAAGTATGTCTCGAATCGTGGATTTATCGTCATTGTCGCCACTTTTTGTGGGCAATTTCCACCTTTTTAAGTAGCTATTTATCGGTTTATCAAGGTCTAAAAGTCCTTGTTCGTGCGACCGTAAAACCGCGAAAATGACCAAATGTTGCGTCAAACTGCCCAATTGAAACGTGGTTTTGCCGTCAACGGGCAGTTTTTGCGCCACATCGCGCACACCCCATTGAACGGAAGTATCCACTGCGCCATTGCGTAAAATGCAGACGCTGATGCCGTGCGTCACCTGTTCGCCCAATGCCATACGTTCTGCCATATCCATGAGTTTTCCTTCGTATTCAAACTTGAAAAAACCAACACCTCGGACGACATTCCACACGTCAACAAGCGGCTTTTTGCCCGCATTTTCGTTGAGCGTAAATGTGCGGTCACCATTGATGTCTTCCCATTGTTCGCCCTGCGTGTATTTGTATTCAACGGTTTTGTTATTGGTTTCATCGAACGCAATATCGCCCGTAAAAATGCCGTCATTATCGGCGTCCGTGAGTGGAAACGTCTTTTTCCAAGACAATGGCGACGTGCTGCCGCGAACGCCAACGGTGGTTTTATCCGCAACTTTTGCCGAGCGCATATCCACTTGAAAAGTGATGGTAACTTTGGCGGCTTCGGCGTTGCCGATTAAAATAAATAGGGCGAAAATGGTGTGCAAAAACTGTTTCATGAACGATGTTTGTTTAAAAATTAATGAAAATCGAATTTATACTGAGGGGTCTTCAACCTCGCCGACGTTTTTACTTCGCCGACGTTTTTACCTCGCCGACGTTTTTACCTCGCCGACATTTTTAACTTAGTCTGAAATTCATAAAAAACGCTAAATTTTTCCGTGCATCTTCGGGTCCATCGGGTCCTTGAATACCGTAGCCATCGGTGATGTTTAAGCCGAACTGCACGCTGATTTCCATCTGTGGCTTGCCATTATCGTCCAAAACGGGCGTGAATTTGGCGTTTACGGTCAATGCTGACTCTTTTTTCATGAAAGTAAAATTGCCTTTAATCGGCAATTCTATGACTTCACCAACCTTCAAATTTTTGGGCAAGGTGACGTTTTTAAAACTGAATTTAGCATTGGGATAATTCTGAACTTTGATGTATTTTTCCAAAACTTTGTGGTCAAAATCTTCGTCCCCCATCGTTAAACTGTTCATTGTTGCTTCAAAATAGGCTTCTTTAATCGTCTTCAAATCGGACATTTTCAAGCTGCCGCGCATCGTTTTCACTTCACCGACGTAGCGATTCAACGGCGGTGCAAAACGGAATTGAATCACGGGCGTTTCTTTGTCCAAAGCACC
>JAYUKJ010000081.1:0-5718 GCA_043764555.1 Saprospiraceae bacterium | reverse complement strand
CACGATTAATTTGAGCTACGGATTTACGAATTTCACGAATTTACGGATTGAAACAACTGCATTTTAATCCGTAAATTCTTTTTACACCGTTAATTCCGCAAACACTTATAAATTGAAACAACTGCATTTTAATTCGTAAATCGTCTAAAAGTCTCTTGACTTGCATCCGCTTTGATATTAAATTGACCGCATTTTAATTCGTAAAATTCGTAAAATTCGTAAAATCCGTAAAATCCGTAAAATCCGTAAAATCCGTAAAATCCGTAAAATCCGTAAAATCCGTAAAATCCGTAAAATCCGTAAAATCCGTAGCTAAAAAATCGTGTAGCTAATTAATAAAAACAACCATAATGCGCTTAAAACTCACACTCAACCACCGACCGAACGCGGTTTTGTCGCTCAATTACGCCTACGCCCTGCAAGCCGTCATTTATAAAGTCTTGGAACGCGCCGACCCGCAGTTTTCTCGTTGGCTACACGAGCGCGGCTACGAAGTGTCAGGACGCAACTTCAAACTATTCACCTTTGGCGAACTGCGCGGACTGCCGTTTTTCATTGATAAAGTCGCCAAAACGATTTGTTACCGCGGCAATACCCTAACTTGGTACGTCTCATTTTGCGTTGGCGAAGGCGTCGAAACGTTTATTTCAGGTTTGTTTCAAGACCAAATATTGGAAGTTATGACCCCCGAAGGACGGATACACTGCACCGTCGCGGGCGTCGAAATGCAAACCTTGCCCGAATTTGAAGAAACGATGCAATATCGGGCATTGACGCCGATTTGCATCACCGAACAAAGTGAGACCGATAAATATCCGCAATTTCGGTCGCCGTTGGATGGGTCATTTGAGCAACTATTTTTCAATAATTTGGACTACAAAACCAAAGCCGCCTTCGGTTCATCGCCAACACCGACAGAACTGAGCTTCCGACTCCTCAGCGAACCGCGCATGAAAGGCTTATTGACCCACAAACGCCACCTCGTGAAACCCATCAAAACGATAGGCTACACCTTCGATTTTGAGCTAACCGCCCCTATCGAATGGCAAATGTTGGGTTATAACGCAGGCTTTGGCGGCAAAAATTCGAGCGGATTTGGGTTTTGCGACGTCTTGAAATAGGTAAAAACGCGCATGGGTGAGTAGGGTAGGAGCAGAGTAATGTTGTCGAACCCCATTTTTGAGTTGATAATTTATCAAAAATAGGACCCCTCAGTATAAAACGATTTTATAAGTCGTTCACAATCAACAGTTTAGAAATGTTGTCGCCCTCCCGCAAAAAACATAGCATTAGGGATAGACGAAAACGAAAACAAGACCCCTCAGTGTAGAACCAAAAAAAAAGCGGTTTTTGGGTTATTTTTCAGAACAATCATCTGAAAACGAGAATTTAAGCGTAGCTTTGCCACATAATATTCGTAGCCGTTTTTGTTTTGCAACGGCTTTTAATCGCACCATATTGGAATTGAAATTAGTTATTGGCTACACTATCGCCTCCTTTTCGTCAACTTTTAATCGCACCATATTGGAATTGAAATTTAAAAAATACAAACTATACCAAGTCGATTTTAAACTTTTAATCGCACCATATTGGAATTGAAATTTGCTGAAAACGCTGAGTAACGTCAATAGTTATGCTGGCTTTTAATCGCACCATATTGGAATTGAAATCCTGTACTTACGTACTCGACGTTTTTCACGAAAAACTTTTAATCGCACCATATTGGAATTGAAATTCGTAAATTGAGGCGACGTGCTTGTGTCGCAGCCTAACTTTTAATCGCACCATATTGGAATTGAAATACGTCTGCGAACTTCAAGGATTTCCGCGTGACTTCACTTTTAATCGCACCATATTGGAATTGAAATATTACGCAGACCGCTAAATTTCCGCACGGGATTTGGTCTTTTAATCGCACCATATTGGAATTGAAATAACAAAGGGCGTATCGACCGCGATGCAACAACTCAATCTTTTAATCGCACCATATTGGAATTGAAATAAGCAGGGAAAAAGCTACTCGCTTTTGGTTATAGTGGCCTTTTAATCGCACCATATTGGAATTGAAATAAAACATATCAGCATTGTCCACCAAAAATTTTGTCCTTTTAATCGCACCATATTGGAATTGAAATAATCCGTGAGTTTATCGAGGTTGGCGAGGCGTTCTTCTTTTAATCGCACCATATTGGAATTGAAATTAGAATGGGACGTGTTGTCAACGCCGACAAATACCCTTTTAATCGCACCATATTGGAATTGAAATATCCGAAATAAGCATTTTAAACATGATATTGGTTGTTCTTTTAATCGCACCATATTGGAATTGAAATACCGCTACCGCATATCTTCGGGCAACAATGTACGATCTTTTAATCGCACCATATTGGAATTGAAATATTGTAACGGGTAAAGATTGGATTTGGTACTTGGCCTTTTAATCGCACCATATTGGAATTGAAATAGAATACGGCGTACCACCTTTTTCGACTTTGGTAGGCCTTTTAATCGCACCATATTGGAATTGAAATAGCGAAGGACAACGGCAGCACAACCAAATCATTGAAACTTTTAATCGCACCATATTGGAATTGAAATAATTTAATCCAAATCGTCTCGCCTTTTTCCTTTGGCCTTTTAATCGCACCATATTGGAATTGAAATAGCCGACAACGGCAGCATCTCGGAAAATAGAGCCGTCCTTTTAATCGCACCATATTGGAATTGAAATAAGATGTCAACGGTCGAAGGGTTTATTCGGGCGGCTCTTTTAATCGCACCATATTGGAATTGAAATAATCATCCCGATGCGCTCTTGTGCAGAGGCGTTGAGCTTTTAATCGCACCATATTGGAATTGAAATAGAACTCATCGCAACGTGCGTCAACGCCATCCGCGAACTTTTAATCGCACCATATTGGAATTGAAATAATAGACCCCCTCAGTATTTTCGTTCGTTCGGCGTTTCTTTTAATCGCACCATATTGGAATTGAAATCACAAAATGCACCCCTCAGTATCCGCGCTCCGATTCCTTTTAATCGCACCATATTGGAATTGAAATTTTGATTCTTCAACAATTGCGCGGTTATCGTTGCAAACTTTTAATCGCACCATATTGGAATTGAAATTATCGAAAGGATTGCCGCTTTTCGGCGACGGCGTGAACTTTTAATCGCACCATATTGGAATTGAAATCCCCGAAATGTTGAAATAGTAGCGGCTTCGCTTTTACTTTTAATCGCACCATATTGGAATTGAAATAAGTATTGGGTAAATGGATGTACCAACACAGTCCCGCTTTTAATCGCACCATATTGGAATTGAAATCAGTAAAAACCCGTTCAAGTTGGACGTGAGTGTGCCTTTTAATCGCACCATATTGGAATTGAAATACATTTATCGTGATTTGATTGACATTGGCTATCCGCTTTTAATCGCACCATATTGGAATTGAAATACCACCCCGCAATCTTGAAATAGAATTAAGATAATCCTTTTAATCGCACCATATTGGAATTGAAATATTGCTTGATAACTTGCTGTCTGTGTGAATGACGGCAACTTTTAATCGCACCATATTGGAATTGAAATTTTTTAATAAGAACTTTGGCAACATTCGCAACGCTGGCTTTTAATCGCACCATATTGGAATTGAAATTTCGCAGACGCTAACAATCCACAGTTAACATCTGCAACTTTTAATCGCACCATATTGGAATTGAAATCAGTTAACACCTGCAACGACGGCGGCGAAAGTTAGGCTTTTAATCGCACCATATTGGAATTGAAATAGATTTTAACTTGACTTTCCAGCCGTCAATAGTGTACCTTTTAATCGCACCATATTGGAATTGAAATAAAGTCTTTATCAGGTGACACGCTGGTAGATGCACAACCTTTTAATCGCACCATATTGGAATTGAAATTTTTTGATGTCGCAAGCAACTTCCAGAATATCGGTTGCTTTTAATCGCACCATATTGGAATTGAAATAAGTCACTTTAGATACGTCCGTTGCGGCGAAATTGAGCTTTTAATCGCACCATATTGGAATTGAAATAGTTTTTTGGAAGGTCTGATGTACCTTCCTGCATAATCTTTTAATCGCACCATATTGGAATTGAAATATCCATACTTTCTACTTTTTGAATTTTCATACAGAGCCTTTTAATCGCACCATATTGGAATTGAAATACCGTCATTCAGGATTGGCAGCGCGGCGAAACGCACTTTTAATCGCACCATATTGGAATTGAAATACGTCAACGCCGCCGCCTTGAACATCGTCGAACGCCCTTTTAATCGCACCATATTGGAATTGAAATCTTAATTCTCGACTGTACGCCCGTTCGAGCGTCGTCAACTTTTAATCGCACCATATTGGAATTGAAATCAACTAAAAGCACTCGTGAAATCTGTCGTATCAAATCCTTTTAATCGCACCATATTGGAATTGAAATAAAGCGATAGCCACAACCTCGGATGTTGCAACATCTTTTAATCGCACCATATTGGAATTGAAATTCATCATCATTATTTTGATTACGCTGGTTAAGGCACACTTTTAATCGCACCATATTGGAATTGAAATACGTGATACTTATTCGTACCGATTGAGACGGGCAAAACTTTTAATCGCACCATATTGGAATTGAAATATGAATCGAGACGGCTTTTTAAGCAAAAATCATATAACTTTTAATCGCACCATATTGGAATTGAAATATTTGAACGAAAGGAAGTAAACTTAGTACAGATAGCTTTTAATCGCACCATATTGGAATTGAAATGTACCCGATGGTCACAGCAGTAAAAATTGGGGATGGCTTTTAATCGCACCATATTGGAATTGAAATTGATGTAAATTACTTTGCAAAAGTCCGATTTTCTGAAACTTTTAATCGCACCATATTGGAATTGAAATTTCGACAAATTAGAGCTGCTCCCCGCCGTGAACGTACCTTTTAATCGCACCATATTGGAATTGAAATAATCATGTGGCTGTTCGGTTCGGGTTTTCCGAAATCGCCTTTTAATCGCACCATATTGGAATTGAAATGTTAAAATGTGCGATTGGAACGCTCCCGATTTGCACTTTTAATCGCACCATATTGGAATTGAAATTCCGTTGAATTTGACGCACATCGTTTTTACGGCTTCGCTTTTAATCGCACCATATTGGAATTGAAATACTAACAAAACGTAGAAAGCCGATGCAAACGGGTTGCCTTTTAATCGCACCATATTGGAATTGAAATAAGTCAATGACAATTACTAAGATAACCGTAACGGGTCTTTTAATCGCACCATATTGGAATTGAAATAGCGTTCGGCGCGGGCTTCTTGGCTTGTGAGTTGTGCTTTTAATCGCACCATATTGGAATTGAAATAATTGAACAAATCCACAATTGGAATATGCGGCAAAACTTTTAATCGCACCATATTGGAATTGAAATAACGAAAAGAGCCGTGTCACTTGCAAGTGATGTAGCTTTTAATCGCACCATATTGGAATTGAAATATGCAATTGCAGATTACGCAAAATATGCGTGTCTCACTTTTAATCGCACCATATTGGAATTGAAATGTTAATGCGATTATTACAACCGCACTTCACGCAATTCTTTTAATCGCACCATATTGGAATTGAAATACGTTTTTTGGTATTCCTTCCGAATGGACGGAAAGCTTTTAATCGCACCATATTGGAATTGAA
>JAYUKJ010000080.1:0-1730 GCA_043764555.1 Saprospiraceae bacterium | reverse complement strand
GTTTGTTAAGCGTCTAACGCGTTTGTTAGACAAGGCTTTTAGTCCTTTATAATTTCCGTGAGTACGGTATTTTTTACCAATTGAACGACTCATTGTTAGTTGTTTTAGGTTGAAAAAGTAGCAATACTGAGGAGTGTTTTATTTATTGCCATAATGTCCATAACAAGACAAAATCTCTAAACAATTGTCTTTGATGCGGTAAATTAAGCGATGCTCTTGCGTTATGCGCCGTGACCACCAACCCGAATAATTGGCTTTCAACGCTTCGGGTTCGCCTAAACCATCAAAAGGGTCATTTTGAATGTCTAAGACTAAATCCCACAACTTAGCCGCGTATTTTGGGTTTTCCTTCCGAAGCCTTGCAATATCTTTAGGCGCGTGGTCTGATAGATGGATGGGATACATTCTAATTGTGGATTAAGTTAAAAAGTTCTTCACGCGACACTTCGTGAAATATACCTTTATCCATTTGGTGCATAGCCTCCAGTATCTCTTGTTCAGCGTCCTTTATTTGAACCTTGTTTTTCCCTTTCAACCGTTGGACAAAAGCCAAAAGTTTTTCAATCAATTTGTCGGCTTCCAATTCTGCCGTCATTTGTTCCCATGTGATAGCTTCAACTTCGCCGCGCTCGACTTGTTTAATCCATTTCAAACCTTCTACCATTTGAAGGGCAACCTCCAACGGGACGCCTAACTCGTCGTCGTCCAAAGTGACGGGTGTTTTAAGCGTTTTTACCTTAAACTTTTTGAAGATACCCATCAAAAGACTTTCGTCTGCCTCTTGATAGGTAATCGTGATACTTTTTGTCATATCGTCAATTTTTATTTTTAAACTACTGCAAAATTAAATACATTTTCCATCTTCGCAAGTGAACGGGCGAAAAAGGATATACTTTTATTACGCTTTAGTATAACGAGGGTATATTTTTAGCGTTATGGTTGTATATTTGTGCTATTGATTGACAATAAAAATAATTGAAAATGACGATTACACTTTCAGAAAACGTTACGCCTTCAACGCTTGAGCGCATATTGAACTACATCAAATCGGAGAAAGTGCCGTATGTGGTCAATGAGCCGAACGGAAACGCCGACGACGACGACGAATTGCGAACATCTGCTATCCGCGAACGCTTACGCCAAAAATACGTCACGACGGGCGAATGGGCAACAATGGACGACGAAGACCGTATCGACGCCTCTTTGTTGGAGGGAATGCTTTACGACCGCGAAAACGGCAATATTGAGACCCACTCAGAAGCGGACACGGCTGCTTTTTACAAAAACCTTAAAAAAGAATTGTATGCGTGTTGAAGATACTAAAGACTTTCGTAAGGCTTTGAAAAAACTACCGACCGACATACAGAAAGCCGTCTTAGAGTCCGTTGAAAACATTGTTGAAGCGGCATCCTTTACGGACATCAGGCACCTGAAAGCCTTGACAGGTCACCCGAACCATTACCGTATTCGGGTCCGTTCTTACAGAATGGGGTTATTTTGGGATGGAGAAATATTTGTACTTGAATCAATCGGCGTGCGCGGCGATTTTTACAAACACTTTCCGTAAAATAGGGTCTTATCTATTCTTAAAAATACTTGGGAAACAGTCTTCAAAATCTTCAACACGGGTCTTAATTTTTGGTGTAGGAATTTCTGGAACGATTGCAAAAAATTGGATTTCGTGAACGTACTTAAACATTTTTTCTTTGTTTTCGTCTTCATAAAACCAA
>JAYUKJ010000079.1:0-5740 GCA_043764555.1 Saprospiraceae bacterium | reverse complement strand
ACTTCCTTACGCATCCGTGGGGGTTGTTGACTTCGGCATTTTTCCACGAATCCTTTGGGCATATTTTCTGGAATATGCTTAGTTTTTACTGGTTTGGTCGCATTGTCGGTGACCTTTTGGGCAATCACCGCATTTTGCCCATCTACATTTTAGGCGCAATTGCGGGTAATATCGTTTATTTTTTAGTGGCAAATTTCACACCCTACGGCGCCGTGATTGGCACTTTTGCTTATGGCGCTTCGGCAGCCGTTATGGCAATGGTCGCCGTAGCAGCTTATGTAGCACCCGATTATATATTCAATGTTTTATTAATCGGACCAGTTCGATTAAAATACGTCGCGCTCGTCACGGTCGTTATTGACCTTGCAGCCATTGCCGACAACCGCAATACGGGCGGGTCTTTTGCCCATTTAGGCGGCATTGCCTTAGGTCTTTTATTTGCTTCGCAATTGCAAAAAGGTACCGATTTGGGCAAACCAATCACGGCTTTTATTGGCGCGTTTCAGAATTTATTTCGCCCAAAACCGAAATCATTTAAAGGCTTTGAACGCGGCGAACGGGCGTATGCCGACAGTCAAAAACAAGCAAAAAGCAACAGAAAAGGCAGAAATACTGAGGGGGCCTCTTCGACCGATGCGCAAGCGCGTGTGGATGAAATTTTGGATAAAATCAAGCAAAAAGGTTACGACAGTTTGTCAAAAGAAGACAAAGATTTCTTATTCAACGCCAGTAAAAAATAGGCATTTTTGCTCTATAAACAACGAAAAGCACGCTATTCCGTCGAGGAATAGCGTGCTTTTCGTTTTATAAAGATTGGGCAACTTTTCAAAAGTTGCCCAATCTAAACCAATCTAAACCAATCTAAACACTATTAATTGGCGCTTGCATCGGCTGCTTTTTGGCGTTTGCTTAGAACCAACCAACCAACGATGCCGATGATAAACAACATAATCGCAATGATTTCAGCTTGCGTCATTTTAAGATTTGGCGTATCAATTAGTAGGTCGTTGACGCGGATTTTTTCAATAAAAAAGCGTTCAATACCGTTAAAAATCAGATAAATCATGAACAAAACGCCCGCCGTTCCTTCCACTTTCTTACGAATTGACCAAAGGAAAAAACCGATGCCCAAAGCCATAACGACTTCATACAACGGCGTTGGATAGACGCCAACGGGCAAATGATTGTGGTATTGACCAACAAAACCTTCGATTTGCACGCCCGCTTCGTGAACATTGCGTGGAAAATCGAACGACCACATCCAATCGGGCAAAAACCACCACGACGGTTTTTCTCCCGCGGGAATGCCCCAATCGCCATCGCCCGACAGTTGGCAACCAATCCGACCGACGCCATAAGCGAACATCAAAGCGGGCGCCACGGCATCCATCATATGTAAAGCATTCATCTTTAATTTACGCGTGACAAACCAGTAAACGCCGATGAAACCGCCGATGAGTCCGCCGTACATGGCGATGCCCGAACCACTGAAAAACGTGTGAATTGGGTCGCTCAAAAACCCCCGAATATTATCCATGCTTTCAAAAATTGCGAAAATCTTTGCGCCCAACAAACCCGAAATAGCGGCGACCATCGTGATGTCACCCACGCGTTCGTGCGGGAGAACGTTGACCATTTGACCTTTCTCATTTTTGGTTGGTTGCGCCGTGAAAAGCAGTTGTTTTCGCCTCAATTCAAGATAAAGTGCGTAGGCTGCCGTCAAAAATGCGCAAGCAAGCAGCAAGCCGAAAGTCTGAACGTAGCGCGTAAAATTGTCCACGGGCGTTCCGAAAAGGTCGTGAAGAATGTAACTTAGATTTGGATACATTGAATATAATT
The DNA here is from genome assembly GCA_043764555.1 of Saprospiraceae bacterium. Lineage (GTDB taxonomy): Bacteria > Bacteroidota > Bacteroidia > Chitinophagales > Saprospiraceae > JAAFJT01. The sequence continues at coordinate 3,901 of JAYUKJ010000079.1, read as the reverse complement.
GACGTGTTTTATAAATGCTTTTTTATTTTATGACCGCAATGTTAGGCCATTTTAAGGCCTAATCTTTAATTTTTGACTAAAAATACTGAGGGGTCTCTAAATTTTAATTTTTAAATAAATATGTTTTCTTGGCGAAATATTTACTTTTGATGGCTGAAATCTAAAACAGAAAAGTCAACTTTGGCGCTTAATTCTTATGCTAACAAAATAGTTTACTACATCATGAAGAGAAAAATTGCTTTAAATCCCTCTAATTTACTGTTTTTTGTCGCAGTAATTGCCTTGTTCAGCGCTTGCAAAAGCGACAATTCTAAAGGACTTTTGACGGGTAATGCCGTCTATGTTCGATTGGGTAGCGAGCCAAGTGGCTTAAATCCGTTAACGACCGAAGATGCAAGCTCGATTCAAGTGACGAGTCAAATTTTTCAAACTTTGCTCGACTTTGACCCACAAACGCTTGAATTGACGCCCGTTTTGGCAAAATCACGCCCAATTGTCGCGACGATTGACACGGGACGTTTTAAAGGTGGTACATCTTATACGTATGAAATTCGCCAAGAAGGGACTTGGAAAGATGGCACGCCCGTCACGGCGGCGGACGTCGTGTTCACGGTGAAAGCGGTTTTGAATAAAAAATCGGGTGCGAACAATTATCGCTCAACGATTGACTTCATCAAAGACGTTGTGATTGACGCAACGAATCCTAAGAAATTCACGATTTTTTCAGATAAAAGATACATTTTGGCGGAATCCAACTCTGGAACATTGCCAATTTTGCCCGAAAAAGGCTACGATACTGAGGGGTCCCTCAAAAATATTTCCATCGCTGACTTGGCGAAAGCGGTGAAAGATTCGACCGTCAAATTGGATGCGGCGGCGATTGCAGCCTTCGGAACGAGCTTTCAGCAACCTAAATTTTCGCGCGAAACTGCCACAATTAGCGGTTCGGGTGCGTATGAATTGGCAGAATGGAAATCGGGCGAACGCCTTGTTTTGAAGAAAAAAACGAATTGGTGGGGCGATAAAAACGCAGCGGCTACGCCGATTTTGACGAATTTGCCCGACCAAATGTTTTTCAAAGTCATTACCGACGAAGCCGCAGCAATGGCTTTGGTCAAAGACGGACAGTTGGACGTTGCGACGCGCTTATCGCCAAAACAGTTTGTTGAGATGCAAAAAGACCCGAAATTGGCAGCGATTTACAATTTTTCGACCGTTCCAACAAATAATATTGCCTACATCGGCGCAAATTGCAAAGGCACAAAACTCAATGACCGCCGCACTCGTCGGGCATTGGCGCATCTGTTGAACACTTCGGATTTGATAAAAACCATCATGAATGGTTTTGCGGAACCGTGTGCAACGCCATTTTTACCGTCAAAGTCGTACTACGATGCGACGATAAAAAATCCTGAATACAACGTCGAAAAAGCGAAATCTTTACTCGCCGAAGCGGGTTGGAAAAATACAAACGGCGATTCGACGCTCGATAAACGCATCAATGGCAAGCAAACGGAACTCGTTTTGCGCTACGCTTTCGCTGCTGCAAATGCGGCTGGAAAAAACGTCGGATTGATTTTGCAAGAAGAAGCGAAAAAAATTGGTGTGAAAATCGAACTCATGCCGCTTGAAGGCAAAGCGTTTATTGAAACGTTGAAAAAGCGTGATTTTGACTTGTTTTTGAATCAAATGGGCTTAAATTCTGCCCTTGACGACCCGAAAGAAATGTGGGCGACCGTTAGCAATACACCCGACGGAGGCAACCGCGTTCAGTTTGAAAACAAGCAAGCCGACGCTTTGATTGAGCAAATCCGCGCGGAACTTGACCCGACTAAACGCGACGCTTTGTACAAACAGTTCCAAAAAATGATTGCGGATGAGCAACCTGCGATTTTCTTGTTTTCAACAAAAGACCGCATTGCTTTGAGCAAACGTTTTGAGGTAGCGTCTTCTTTGCGCCGTCCCGGTTACGTTTTGGGACAATTCAAAATGAAGTAAATTATTAGTTATTGGTTAATTGTGATTGGTTATTAAGAAATCCTTTTGATTTTTACTCACTTTTCACGTAAAAATGGCGTTTATACTGAGGGGTCCCCCAATAACCAATAACAATTAACTAATAACTACCTAAAAGCCGTTTCGATGATTGTCGGAACGGCTTTTATTTTTATCTTCGTGGATTAGAAAAGCCATTATTTGATGAATTTTAAAAATTTGTAAATTTAATTGCACATCTAAAAAATTGATTATCAAATACTTAGAGAATGAAAATAAAATTCTGCGGCGCAGCCCGCGAAGTCACAGGCAGTTGCCATTTGATTACTTTGGACGATGGATTCACGATTTTGCTCGATTGTGGTTTGTATCAAGGACGCAACGAAGAATTGGCGGATTTCAACGACACATGGTTGTTCGAGCCGTCAAAAATTGACTGTTTGCTCTTGTCTCACGCCCACATTGACCACACGGGACGCTTGCCCAAATTGGTAAAAGATGGTTTCAACAAAACGATTTATGCGACCCATGCGACCCGCGATTTGTCGGGTTTGATGCTCATGGACAGCGCCAAAATTCAAGAAAACGACGCTGAATACGATAAGAAAAAAGCGCAGCAAGAAGGAAAAACGAGTACATCTGAACCACTTTACACGGTAGAAAATGCGCGTCAAACACTTTCGCTTTTTGCAGGTTTCAACTATGGCGTGTGGTTTAAAATTCGTGAAAATATTGAAGTCATGTTCACCGATGCGGGGCATATTCTCGGTTCGGCGAGCATTTCTATCAGAATTACGGAAGGGTCTAAACTGACGCGAATTGGTTTTACTGCCGACATCGGACGCCCAAATCGCCCGATTTTGCGCGACCCACAACCGATGCCGCCGTGCGATATTTTGCTTTGCGAATCCACTTATGGCGACCGATTACACGGTGCTGCACCCGAAGAAACGGCGCGTTTCCAAGCGATTATTGAAGAAACTTGCGTGAAAAAACGCGGAAAACTCATCATTCCTGCATTCAGCGTTGGGCGAACGCAAGAGATTGTTTACATCTTAGATAAACTCGTGGAAGCGGGAAAATTACCGTCTATTCCCGTTTATGTGGACAGTCCGTTGGCGGTTGATGCGACGACAGTTTTTGTCAATCATCCCGAATGTTTTGACGCTGAAATCAACGATTATCTGCGACATGATCCCAACCCATTTGGCTTTAAAAATCTAACTTTTATTAGAGATACGGAGGCGTCCAAAAAATTGAACACCTCACGCGAACCGTGCATCATTATCGCGTCAAGCGGCATGGCAAATGCAGGTCGGGTGAAACATCATATTGCGAACAATATTGAAAAGCCAAGTACGACGATTTTGATTGTCGGCTACGCTTCGCCGAATACGCCCGCAGGACAGTTGCGGGATGGTGCTAAAAAATTGGAACTGTTTGGAAAAGACCTTCAAGTGCGCGCAAATGTGGAAGTTATGGATTCATTTTCAGCGCATGGCGATTACAACGAAATCTTGCAAATGATTGATAATCAAACTGATAGCTGCAAAAATCTATTCTTGGTTCACGGCGATTATGCCGTTCAACAAGTATTTCAAAAGTTTTTGCACAGCAACGGTTTTGCCAATGTGGAGATTCCTGCCCTTGGCGATGAAGTTGAATTTGAATTTGATGGCAATAACAATATGACTTGGTTGAAGGAGACGCCACAGTATGAAGCGGTGAAATCGAGTTTCAAGCTTGAATCAGAGGTGTGAAAATCAAAAAAGAGACCCCTCAGTATAAAAGCCGTCCCGTTCGTTAACCTGTCGTATCTACACAGATTTATAGGGCTTGACAATCAACGAGTTATAAAGTTGTAAAAACTTTATAACTCGTTTTTTTTAATTTGAAAGATTCGATT
>JAYUKJ010000078.1:0-5741 GCA_043764555.1 Saprospiraceae bacterium | reverse complement strand
CTTATGGCTTCGGCTTCGACCGTGCAGGTGGCTCGGCAACCGACGGCGGCATGACAAATGTGGTATTGGCCGCAGGTAAAATCTACACTATTTCTACCGCAGGACTGTTTACAAGTGGTTCGTTCGTCGGCTCGGCGGTTGCCCACAATTAAGTTATGAGTTATGAGAGATAAGTTATGAGTGAGTTAGACACCTCATAGCTTATCACTCATAACTCATAACTCCCCTTTTCACTTATCGTTCTTTTTGCATTTGTGTTGACAAACGCAAACCCTTTGTGTTGCCTAAAAACATCTAAAATCGCTTAAAACCAAGGACAAGCTATCGTTTTTTAATCAAATAACGCCCCATACTGAGGGGTATCACAAAATTTGAAGTGTTAACGTAAGACAGCGTAAAGCGTTCTAACATTAATTTTTCAGTTTAAAATTTTTACATAATCTCATGCGAAAAATACTTTACCTACTCGGTTTTTTGGCACTGCCTTTTGCGTTGCTTGCCAAAGACCACAAAGACGGGCATGGCCGTGATACGCTCGGTCTTGCGAAGGCAGCGACCGCGCCCCCCTCAGTATTGCGCTCCTTGCCGTCATTGGACCACTATTTTCAAGCGGCTCAAAACAATGCCGCAGGAAATATCGCCGTGCCTTATGGCGCAATTCCAGAGTTTTCGCCCGATTTCATCGCCGCGAATTACCCCGTTGCGGCAACGGTTGCCGACAACCGCAGCCAAGCAGCCAATACTTTTTCCGAAATTGAGCGCAAAGGCAATTACACCGACTATCTTACACCCAACGATTTGGTCGAATTGCCCGTCGGGATAAAGAAAAAAATGGGTAATACGATGGTGACAATTGGCGTCAGTCGGGCCAAGTTCATGTCTCAATATTCAGAACTCACCATTTTCTGTAAAATCGAGATACCACAAGGCAAAAAGACCCTTTTCTTCGGTTTGGAAGGCGTCAAATTGTCAAACGGCGGCGGTTTGATTGGTGACGCCAATTTGGTCTTGTTGGGTGATTTCCAAATCCCCATCAACGGCAATAACTCTATGCTCGTACTCAAAGGCGGCATGGATATGCGGGCGGGTGATGTCAGCAAATTGACGTATGCCACCTTGCAATGCGGTGGTATCAAAGAGTTCGGCGTCGAGGCTGATGTGGTATTGCCACGCGGCCTTGTGAAGCCCGTTGATGCCAATTACAATGTCATTCAAGCGGATTCTATGCGTGTAAAAGGCAGTTTCCGTGCCGTCGTCAATGATTGGAACAACATTCTCGCCACGGTTAGATTGCCCCTTTTTGCGATAAATGGGTTAGATAAACTCTGTTTTGAAGTGACCAACGCCACTTTTGATTTTAGCGATTTTCAAAACGCAACCAACATGAATTTCCCACAAGGCTATGGGAATGTGGTTGCGGGCAATACAAACCTATGGCGCGGCATCTATATCAAAAACATGAAAGTCTTTTTGCCCAAAGAGTTCAAGAAAAAAGGCAGAACTGAACGCACTTATTTTGAAGGACAAAATATTTTGATTGACAATTGGGGCTTTACAGGCTTGGTGTCCGCCAATAATGTCTTTCAAGACGGCTCTGCCTCGGGTTGGGATTTCAGTTTAGACCGCATTGAGGTCAACGTACAAGCCAATGTACTGAGGGGGGCCAGTTTTCAAGGGGCCATTGCTTTACCCGTGAGTAAAGCCAAAGTTCAAGGAGACAGCGTGAAAAAATACGGATTAGGCTACTCTGCCATCTTTACAGCCGACAACGGCTATTTGATGAACGTCAGCGTACAGGACTCTTTGGCCTTCGATATTTGGAAAGCCCGTGTAAAATTGGACAAAGGTTCGTTCATCGAATTGGCTTCCCGTAATGACCAATTTCGCCCCCGTGCTTTTTTGAATGGCAGCATGAATATTGCGGTTGTTGAAAATGGTAAAACCAATGGCGAGTTTAAAGGCATTGTGTTTCAAGGGATTAAACTGCAAACGGAATCCCCTTATTTTGAAGCGGCGTATTTAGGTTATGAAAATACGAATCAAAAAGTCGCTAATTTTCCTGTAACTATTTACGCTCTCGGTTTACGGAGTTTGCCTAACAATGAGTTGGCCATCAATGCGACGATTAGACTTAATTTTATGGCAGCAGATACGACACGTTTTTCTGTGCAATCTTCCTTTTCCATAGTGGGTCAAGTCAACGCCGCGAGTGAAAGTTTTGATTACACATACCGCCGTTTTGAAGTTAGTCAAGTCATTGTTGCGGCTGATTTTGGGTCATTCCAATTGGACGGCACAATTAACTTCTTGCGCGACCACCCGATTATGGGCAACGGTTTTGCGGGGAGCATTAAATTGTTGCTAAAAGTCAAAAAAGACAACCCTAAAACCATAGAATCTTACGTTGCTTTCGGCTCAACGACCTTCCGTTATTGGTACGTAGATGTGATGGTGAAAGGCATTAGCATTGACTTAGGTGCAGGGGTGAAAATGACGGGTTTAGGCGGCGGTGCTTCCTATCGGATGCTTAAAACAACGCAACCCGCAACCGTTCCAGGTGTGTTTCCGTCAGGAACGAATTACATACCTGATGCCAATTCAGGTTTAAGTTTCCGAGCCATGACTTCTTTAGTTTGGGGTGCATCAGACGCCGCAAATGGCGACGTTTGCCTTGAAATGGCCTTCAATCCTAATTTGGGTATGTCGAGAATCGGTTTATTTGGCCGCGTTCAAGCCCTACCTTCTGCTGCTTTAAAAGCGCGATTCAATAACATTGCCGATATGCCCGCCCGTTTACAAGGCAAAATGACTAATTTGACAAGCAAAGTGCTTGGCGATACAGCAAGATTTAATGGGTTAGTAAAACAAGCAAAATTTCTCGAATTAGCGCAAGCACACGCATCGCCCGACCCCTCAGTAGGTCAAGATGCAACGATTAATGCCGCTTTTGGTTTGGAATACGATTTTGATAAAAGCACATTTATCGGCAATTTTGACGTGACGCTCAACGCGGCGGGTGGCATGATTACGGGCTACGGTAAGGCACGTATGAAATTTGCACCCAATACATGGTACATTCACATCGGACGCTCCATGCCAGCCGAAGAACGGATTACGCTAAGATTTAAGGTAGGTTCTGCCGAAATAGAAACGCGTGCTTATTTTATGATTGGCGACTCCATAACGCCGATGCCGCCTGTACCGCAAGCGGTGACGAATATCTTAGGCAATCAATTGCAAGTCCTTAATTTTTCGCGGAGCGTCAACGACCTCGCAAAAGGTAGAGGTTATTCTTTCGGGGCTGATTTTAGGATAGCAACGGGCAACATCAATTACTTAATTTTTTACGCCAATTTCCAAGCAGGATTAGGTTTTGACATCATGCTACGCGATTACGGCAACACCTACTATTCCTGTTCCGATGGTACAGGCGGTAGCGTTGGCATGAATGGTTGGTATGCGAGTGGACAGGCTTATGCTTATTTACAAGGAGAATTAGGTGTTCAAGTCAAAGTTTGGTTTTTCAGTGGCCGTATTCCGATTATTCGGGCGGGAGCAGCCGTATTGGTACAAGGTCGTGCGCCAAATCCTTCTTGGTTTGCGGGTTATGTGGCAGGCAATTACAGCGTATTAGGCGGAGCAGTGAGAGGTAGTTTCAACATGAGGGTGACAATTGGTAAAGATTGTACTTTCCAAAATAACAACAGCTTATCAGATGTTTCCTTCATTACGGACATCCTCCCCGAAGCAAATGCCGAAGATATTGACGTTTTATCCGTACCTCAAGCCGTTTTTCGTTTGCCTATCAACGACGAAGGATTTGACGTAGAAGACTTACAAGCCCAAGGTGGTTTCAAAAAATTCCGCGTAAAACTTCAAACTTTCACGGTTACGAACGTTGCAACGGGCGCACAAATCCTTGGTCAAATTAAATGGAGTGACAACAAGGACGCTGTTTTCTTTGAATCAACCGAGACTTTACCCGCTTCGACGGCACTTAAAACGGTTGTGGAAGTTTCCTACGAGCAGAGGTCATTCGGTTATTGGCGACCTGTTTATAAAGACGGTGTTTTGGTAACGGAGCGTAAAGAAGCTACTTTTACGACGGGGGCATTGCAAACCAACATACCCCTCAGTAATATTGCGTATAGTTACCCCGTTGTGAATCAAAAATACTTTCATACCAAAGAAACAAGCATGGGTTTTATCAAACTGAAACGCGGTCAATCTTACTTAATACCTTGTCCGCAGGATTTGTCGGTTAAATTCACGAGTACATCGGGTGCAGTTTTCACGGCGGCTTGTCAATATGACGCTGCAAACAAAGCGTTTCAATTTACAATGCCTAATCTCTCTACATCTACGGGTTACAAGTTTGAACTGATGCGGAGCAATATGTGTGGCGGCGGTAGTACAGCGTCAGGGTATAATAACGTTGTTGAAACGGCTGCTTCGGTTGATTTAGGTGAAGGTTCGACGATTCAAACGACGACTAAAAAAGCGTCAAGTCTTACGGTTAGAAAAACATTGTCGGTTGCTGCTCAACCACAGATTGCACCAACGGCCTTATTGACTTATGACTTCAGAACGAGCCTTTTCACGCGTTTTGCAGATAAAATGGCTTACAAAACCGATAATTCCTATTCTGTTCCGACCTTTATAGACAATGAAGCAATCATTTTAGATGCTGAACACGCGCCTATGGAGGCTTTTGACAAGGCAGAATTATTTGGTGTTGCTGAAACGTCTCGACAGCCTTTGATTCAGGCAGAAGCTACCCTATCGGATGATTATTACAATGCTTACATAAACCCTGTTCTCTATCAGTGGGGCGGTTGGGACCCGACTTGTAGCACACTCAACACGCCTAAAATCGGTCGGCCACCATTTAAAACCGTAGATGTTAGGGCCGCTTATGGAACATGGTTGGATAATAATAACCCGTCGTTAGCTACTAAATTCCCTTATCAATACAACGCAGGAAAATATTATTTGGAGGATTATCGAGAGTTGCGGAATAATGCAAGTGCGTTATATGGTACTCAATGGACATACTATTGCATTGACTATGATTGGTGGAGTGGTGAGTGCATATATGGTACGAATATACCTCCATATCCTAACTATCTATCACCACTCATGGAACAATCATTTCCGCAAATGCCAAGTGGTCAATACACAGCACGGTTCAGTTATAAGTTGCCTAATGGTGTCGTGACATCAAGTTATGAATTTAATTACAATTATTCAAGCGGTAATTAAAAAACAGCGTCACCTAAACAATTCAGCCGTCATTCTTGCACAAGTCAAGAGTGGCGGCTGTGTTGTTTAGAGGTCTATGCGTGTTGATTGCCCCCCCTCAGTATAAAACGGAAAAATGCTTGTAATTTAGCGTTTTATTGATGTTTTACGGGCGTTTTGTATCTGTTTTACAAATGCTTTTATAAATCCGACAACCAAGAATAACCAAATATTACGGCATCTTAATTCATAATTCTTCAACTTTGCCGTTCAATACTTGAATTTATTTTGAAACCTTTAAAATTTAGATACATGGCAAACGATGTTAACGTCCCCAAAAATCATTGGTTAGCGGTAATGGTAGTGGCTTTCGGCTACTTCGTGGATTTATACGACTTATTTCTTTTTAGTTCAGTAAGAGTGAGAAGCCTTGCAGATTTAGGTATTACGGGGGCGGCTTCTACGGCGTGGGCAACGACGCTGATGAATTGGACAGTTTT
>JAYUKJ010000077.1:0-1733 GCA_043764555.1 Saprospiraceae bacterium | reverse complement strand
GCTACTTGGTATTCAATCTGCGAAATATTGCCGTTATACTGAGGGGGTGTATTTCCCGGAATGGTGTAAATTGGATTGTCATACCGAATGATTTCTTTGAATAAATCAGGATTGTCTTCCCCCGCGTTTGGCAAGGGCGTATTCGCACCATACGTCAAACTTGAGTAATAGCCATTTATACCCGAATTAGCCGCGCTGAAAAGCGGATAATCAAGGCTTGAATTTGAAAACCCACTGTTGATACTCGTCAACCAATTGCGCTTATTGTAAGCGAAATCAGTCGATTGCAAATATTTATTGTTGATGTTTGCCGTTTTCTTCTTAGTCAATAAATCACGCTCATTGTAAGTCATATTGGACAAAATAAACGGCGGACTCACGTTTATGCCTGCCCCTTGCAAGGCATAGTCATAGTTGGTTTGCATGAGTCTTTGCCCATTGTCATACGTAAAAGTTTGGCATTGCCGCACCTCTTTGTCGCGTTCCCAACTTGGGCCACTGAACAGATACCGAATGGATAAAGTCGGTTTTTGCAAACCATCATACGCCGAGACCGACCAATCCACACCGCCGTAATCATTGTCTGTAATTGGTGCGTCATTCGCGACTTCGTTCCAACCGTCAATGTACGTTTTTGACAATAAATGCTGCTTGCCCGTCCAAATCGGATTACCCGTATAAGTATATCCCGCGCGGCGCTCGATGTACGACCACAAATGATTACGAATTGTGGTGGGTTGAAAACCAACACCTTCATACTTTAATACTTTCGCCTCTTGGTCTTTTACCCAATTGGTATTTTGATAGTACACAGTACGCGTTAAACGATTGGGTTCATTGACCGCATCCGAAATAGTAATATTATTAGGGTCATTTGACGTGACAAAACCCGTTTTGATTGCCCGACCTATCTCATCGTAAACGGTTGCCAAGTATTTATTAGCTACGCGCATATTGCCGTCTTGCACTAAAGTGGGTAAATACTTATTGTTATAGTAGTACTTTACTGCGTCTGCGTTAGGTACTTTCTTTTCAACTAATTGACGCTCATTGTTGTAAGTGTATTCAAAAACCAACGCTTTATTAATAATCCACGAATTAGGGTCAATAGCACCCGGCGGAATGACCATAACAAGGTCGCCGTAGGTGTCATAAACATTGTAAGTATCCACGTTTTGATAAACACCATTGGCATCTTTAACGTATTTTCTCGTCAAAATGACTCTGTCTAATTTATCTTTAAAAATATCGGTTCTTCCCCTTTTCAGGTCTGGTGTATTGTTTTCATCCCAACTTGTGATTCTGTATAAAGTATTATCCATATTGTAATTGCCTAACGCAACGGTTCTCACATTGCTTGCGTCGTAGGTAACATTGATTTTCCATACCCCCTCAGTAGCGATGCTTTTATTTGTCCCGTATTCCATTCTAATCGTTTTGTTGTCTTCTGTTGTTTGAAACAAAACGCGACTAAGCGGAGAGGGTTCATAAGTCATTGACCTAAAATCAGTAGCAGGAATTGTGGCATCAACCCCTAAAACATTATTAGCAGTAGGTTGATAAACACGACTTATCCGCCCTAAATCATCATAAGTCGTATAGCTTTTCTGATGTGGTGCTGCCGTATTTTGCGTATATTGCGACCTGTACGTCATAAATGGACGACCCAAACCATCCAAATACTGTTTTGTTTGGAGAGCAGGTGCATAGACAAGATTGACAAATGTGCTGGT
>JAYUKJ010000076.1:0-5755 GCA_043764555.1 Saprospiraceae bacterium | reverse complement strand
TGCGCAACATCACAATATTCGCGTTAAATGATTGGCGTTCAAAGGGTTGATACGACGAATTGAAGGAGAAATTGATATTGCCGCTTTGCTCATTTTTTATTTTGTTGACACCATAACCCACATTTGCGCCCACACTCATTTTGTTTTTGAACAAAGAAACGCTGCCGCCCGCCATGGCACCGATGTACGTAATTGGGTCAGCCCCAAATTTGCTTTGTGTATAGTTCACGTTGGCGTTGGTGGAGAACTTCCGTTTGGGAAAAGACAGCGAATAACTTACTGTTCCGACTATATTGTTGCCCACACTAAGGGGTAAAGTTGGATTTTTGGTAACATTATTATCAAAAATCGCATAGTTGTACACCACGACAATGTTGTGAATATTGGCGGGTTTGATAATCGTAAAGCGGTTCATTACCATAAAAGAAGTCGTCGCTTGGGCAGTTCGCGCCGTGTCTAACAAAAGGCGTTTAGACATCTGTTGGTCTGTCAAAAAGTTAGAGAAATTGAGGTCTAAACCGTAATTCTGATTGGGATTGAACGACAAACTACCCGAACCAATCCGTCGATAAGTAAAAACGGGCAAGGTGGAATTGAGTTTTTTGGCATAGCCACCCGCCGTAGCAAACAACAACAAACGGTCTTTTATCGTCACATTGCTGCCCACCAAAGGCAATTCATCGTGTTGAATACCGCCGTTAAAATTGACGCGAATACGGCTTTTCCACGCTGAAAAACCACCACTAACCGTGTAATTTTCAAAGTTATTTTGGTTGTAAATCGCACCCAAACTCTGGTAATCTTTGCTGACACGGCGGTATTGCAGTTTCAATTGACCTTTACTGCCTTGCCAACCCAACGACGTACTCGCCGCATGGTAGATAGCGGTGGTGTAACGCAATTTGAACAATTTTTCGACATTTGCATACTGCGCATACTGAGGGGGTAATGTAGTTTCAAGGTCAATCGTTTGCGCCCGCATATCGCGGCTGAGTGCGCTTAGAGCCAATTCTCCTTCAAAAGTCAATCTGCTTTTGAAAAAACCAACGCGCCAAGCTGTTCCGCCTGCAACATTGTCTTTTGCGCTGCTTTCGGGTGTCGTTAGGCGAATTGATAGGCTGTTTGTATCGTCTTGGGCGCGAAAAGCCGTAAAATCAATGAAATTGCGGTCGTTACCAAAACCCAATTTTAGTCCCAAACCCATGCGTTTGTAGCCCAATTGTTGGGCTAATTCGACGGTGTCGCCATACGCTTTTTGGAATCTGCCACCAACTGCGCCGACTTTAAGCCACTTGCCTTTGTACTCCATACCGCCGCCGACGAAAGGCGCACCCGCCAAGGTATATTGGGAAAAATTGACGGTATTCCAACCTCCATAAAACGTAAACCGCTTGTAAGTTGGTTGAAAACCAAGATTTACCAAAGGCGGGAGCTGCGAGGATGCGCCGCGTGCAAGGTTGGACACAAAAACTGTAATCGGGATGTTATAAAGTCCGTACAGAGAAATATTGACGTTGCCATTCAGGGCATAACCGAATGGACTATTGCCAGGATTCAAGCTGTTGGAATAGTAAACACTGCTACCTAATCCCAGACTGCCCGACACGGCGACTGGCTTTTGTTTGACGATTGCGCCGAGGTTTTCAAGGTCTTGGGCGGTGAGATGCGTGCTGATAGCAACCGCAAGCAAGACCAAAAAGACTTGGATATATTTAATGCTCATTTTTTTTTCTATTTAATTTTAAATGAATGGTTTACTGGTAACTTAGGAGAAATCAATGAATGAAAACACTTTGTTAATTTGGGTTTTAAGGCGCACAGTAAGCGGGTGATTTCAAGTCAAAGTAAGCGGGTGATTTGAAATTTAATGTCGTCAACTTAACGATTTCGACGCCTTCAACATAAGGGCGACCGTGAAGGTCGCCCCTACGTATATATCTGGCAGTTAAGCATTTGTAGGGGCGACCTTCACGGTCGCCCTTTATGGTCGCCCCTACGTATATATCTGGCATTCAAGCATTTGTAGGGGCGCCCTTCACGGTCGCCCATTACTTCACGGTCGCCCTTTACTTCACGGTCGCCCTTTACTTCACGGTCGCCCTTTACTTCACGGTCGCCCTTTACGGTCGCCCTTCACGGTCGCCCTTCTACGTATATATTTGGCAGTCAAGCATTTGTAGGGGCGCCCTTCACTTCACGGTCGCCCTTCTACGTATATATCTGGCAGTCAAGCATTTGTAGGGGCGCCCTTCACTTCACGGTCGCCCTTCTTCACGGTCGCCCTTCTTCACGGTCGCCCTTCTTCACGGTCGCCCTTCTTCACGGTCGCCCTTCTGTTTGCGCAAATCATTTACAGAAAATAAAAAAAAAACGCCTTGCAAAACTTAATTTGCAAGGCGTTTTTCGTGGCAAAATCTAAGGAATGGACATTCTAAAACCACTTTCCGTTCAGTATAATTGGGAATTGAATCTGAAATCTGAAATCTGAAATTTGGAATCTCCTTAAACCGCAACCGCCGCTTTAATGTGCGGATGTGGTTGATAATTTTCTAATGTAAAATCCTCAAAATTGAACGAAAAGATGTCCGATACTGAGGGGTCTATGCGCATTGTCGGCAGCGGTCGCAATTCCCGCGTCAACTGCAATTCGGCTTGTTCGATGTGATTGGAATAGAGGTGCAAATCGCCGAAAGTATGGATAAATTCGCCCGCTTTTAAGCCGCAAACCTGCGCAATCATCATCGTCAATAGGGCATAAGACGCAATATTGAACGGCACGCCCAAAAAACTATCGGCCGAACGTTGGTACAATTGACAGCTCAATTTGCCTTCAACGACGTAAAATTGGAACAAACAATGGCAAGGCGACAGCGCCATTTTGGGCAAATCGACGGGATTCCAAGCCGAGACAACGAGCCGCCGAGAGTCGGGATTGCGCTTAATTTCGTTGATTAACCACGTGATTTGGTCAACCGTTTCGCCTTTTTCACCCGACCAACTGCGCCACTGTTTGCCATAAACGGGACCCAGTTCACCTTCGGCATCCGCCCACTCGTCCCAAATTTTGACGCCGTTTTCTTTCAAATATCGGATGTTTGTTTCACCCTTTAGAAACCATAGTAATTCGTAAATGATTGATTTTAAATGCAATCGCTTGGTCGTTACCATCGGAAAGCCGTCGGCGAGGTTGAAACGCATTTGGTAGCCAAAACAAGAAATTGTTCCCGTTCCCGTTCTGTCGGTCTTCGTAGCGCCCGTTTCCAATACGTGTTTTAATAGGTCGTGATATTGTTTCATAATTATTTTTTACTTATTTAAAAAATTAATAATTTTATTGTAAACAAATACATCTTGCAGTCGGTGTCCGTAGCCTTCCGTCGGGACGTATTCAGCGTTTTTTAAGGCGTTTTTTATTTTGATGGCGTCCGAAAAAGGCGCTACATCGTCCGTTTTATCGTGGATAATCAACGCTTTTATGGTTAAATCTTGGCAAAAATTTTCGGCGGTAAATGCCTCCGTCGTGTTGCCCGCAAGGCGCGCAAATTCTGAATAATAACCCGTTTTTACGCGTTTATTGACGCCGACAAAATCTAAGAATATGTCGAAAATATACCGCAAATTAGACGGCGAAGCGAGCAAAATGAGCGCTGATACTGAGGGGTCCTTTTTTTGTTTTTCAAAACGATGCAAATAATAAGTTGCCGTAAAACCGCCAATCGAATGACCGATAATAATGCTCGGTTTGAAGCGATTGACGACAATATCCATCATTTCGCCGTACAAAACGGCGCCAAAATAGCGTCCGCCCGTCTCGCCATGCCGCGGTGCATCCATCGCAATGATGTCGAAATTGGCGGCTTGCAACAGCGCAATCAGCGGTTTCCAACGTGCCGAATTGCTTTCCCAACCGTGCGCCAAAAGGATTTTTTGACCGCTGCTTTGCCAACGATAGGTTTGGATTTTATGGGTGTTTAAGGTGAGCGTTTCCCATTTTGCGGTTTGCAAATACGCTTTGTCGGTTGCCAATAAAAGTCCTTTTCTCGGTGAACCAAAGAGCCTAACTGTTTGATTACCAGCGCGTTTTGTGGAGAAATTGGCGAGACTATTTAAGTACAATCGAACCGCCGCAACTTTCATTTTCCCAAGCGTTCGGTTAATTTTTCTAATCATTTTTATGTAAGATAAATGGACGTAACGCGACCTTAAAGCCGCGTCGTTTAGCGAATTCGGCACGTAACGCGACCTTAAGGTCGCGCCACTTTCACGAATTCGACGCAAGATAAATCAACATTTTAAATTCCAAATAAAACATTTAGCGCGCCTATTTTTTATTGTGCTATAATTGCGCATTGTAAATTTTGGGTTACACGGTTTTTGGGCTACGGATGGATTAAAATGTGGTCGCCACAATCCGTAAAATCCGTAAATCCGTAGCTAAAATCAGTCGCGCGTAAGTAGCTACTGCGAATTAATTAAATTGTGAGTCAAATTTTGAATTAAATAAATCAATTATGGATTACATCGTCGGCATCGATTTAGGCACCACCAATTTTAAATCTTTAATAGTTGACACGGCTGGAAACGTTGTTTTCAAAGCAGCGTTATCGGTTGAAACACGGCATCCGCAAAAGGGTTTTGCGGAACAAAATCCTGATTATTTATGGCATTTAATTAAAGAATTGCTCACGAAAACAGTGAAAAATACGCCTAAAAAGCCAATTGCCGTTGGTTTTAGCGCCGCAATGCACAGTTTAATGGCGCTTGACGCAAACAATAATCCTTTAACAAATGCAATAATTTGGGCGGATAATCGGGCGGAAAAACAGGCTTTTGAATTGAATAAATCAAGACTTGGCAACACTTTATTTCGAGTGACGGGAACGCCGATTCATCCGTTGTCGCCGCTGTTAAAACTGGTTTGGTTGCGGGAAAACGAACCCGATATTTTCAATAAAACGGCTTGGTTTTGCAGCATCAAAGAGTTTGTTTTTCATCAGTTATTTGGCAAAAAAATCGTCGATTTATCCGTGGCTTCGGCAACGGGTTTGATGCATTCTAACCATCAGAAATGGCACAAACCGTCTTTGAAAATGGCACAAGTTGTTGATAATCAATTGTCTAAGATTGTTTCACCTTATCACGTTGAGTTGTTGAAAGCCAATGATTTTATCCCAGAATGGGAAAATGTACCGTTTGTTATCGGTGCCTCCGATGGTGTTTTATCGAGCCTTTCGGCGGGCGCAATTGACGATAATTTAACGACAATTACGATTGGCACAAGCGGCGCCGTTCGTCGAATTGTAAAAAAAGGACCCCTCAGTATAAAAGCAAAAAAAGGCTCAAAATTGTTTAAATATTGCCTCGATGAACAGTATTTTGTCCTTGGCGGCGCAACAAATAATGGCGGCATTGCTTTAGAATGGTTAACTAAAAAAATAATTAATTCTGCATTAAATAACGGTGTTAATTCCGACTTAAATGCCTTAACTCATAGTGTTGATTTTGCATTAAATAACGGTGTTAATTCCGACTTAAATACCTTAACTTATAGTGTTGATTTTGCAATAAATAACGGTGTTAATTCCGACTTAAATGCCTTAACTCATAGTGTTGATTTTGCAATAAATAACGGCGTTAATTCCGACTTAAATGCCTTAACTCACAGCGTTAATTTTGCAATAAATAACAGCGTTAATTCCGACTTAAATGCCTTAACTCATAGCTTTAATTTAGCAATAGATAAAAGCGTTAATTC
>JAYUKJ010000075.1:0-1736 GCA_043764555.1 Saprospiraceae bacterium | reverse complement strand
AACCCCGTAGAAATTGAATCAGCTTGTTCATATTGCGCATTGATTAAACAAATTATTGGGCAAAGCTAAGGGGATTTCTTAGATTTTTGAAAAAATAGGACCCCTCAGTATAAAAGTGCAAAAAGCCTTAAAAACGTCGGTTTTTAAGGCTTTTTGAGCGTCTATACTGAGGGGTCTCTTTTTACTCATCATCACCCGATTTCAAAGCGTTTTGGCGCGAAACGACGCGCATTTTCAACTGTTTTTCAAGCGTTTTACGCGCTTCGCCTGCCAAATTGCCGCCTTGTTGCGCTGCGCCAAAATTTTCAATAAAGCCTTGTGCGTTGTCTTTTATGATAAAATGCTTCGTGCTTTCCTCGCCCAAAGCGATGAAAATGGACTCCAACGCCGTCATATTATCGCGCAGATTTTGGGTCGTCAATCCCTTCAACGCTTTGTGTTCATGGATGGTAATGCCGAATGTCCATTGGGCAATTGTCGCCGATAAGAGCATAAACTCAATGCCCGCTTCCACGCCCCGCAATTGCCATTGACTTACCAAAGATGTAGATAAATCATTGGTTGTCAAGGCATTAGAAACGGATTCGTCGCTAAAATGTTGAACGCCCGTTAGCATCGGTAAACGCTTTATCCGTGGTTTTGGACGCGCCATTTCGTCCATCGCCCGCTTTCCAGAACCTGCCAACCACGACTTAAACGGCTCCGCATTGGGCGAAGGAATCGACATCAAAATCCGATAAATGCCGCGTTTATTGGCAGCTTCCGTGAGGTAACAATTGCCATCAGGCGACAGCATATTCAGTTGTTCAACCACATTGTGCAAGGGGATATCGCGCCGTTTGAGCGTTGCCCAATACGTGCGTGGGGCGATTGTACCCGTGAGATTTTCGATAATATCCACTATCGAATAATACATTTCGCCCTTGTGTTGAGCTTGCCGAATCGGTTTTTGATTGGGCGGTGTTGTAGCGTTTTTCATTCTTTAAATTATTTTGTTTCATAAATTTAAAACAAAAGTAGTATTATTTAAAACAATTTAAAGTATTAAAACACTTTTTTGTTTTAACTTTGAAAAAATAACGCAACATACTGAGGGGTCCTATTTTTGAAACTATTTCAATAAAAAAAGCATGATTAAGATAAAAAGGTATAAATTTGTGACGTAAAACTCATTTTTTTAACTAAAAAACAATCATACTATGTTCGTCGCGTCACTCAATTTGGATTTATTTTTCAAAAAAGTGTTTTCCAGTAAACGGGTTGCCAAAAAGTTTTTGGAAGATTTACTGGGCGTAAAAATTACCGAGATTAAATTGTTGTCGGTTGAAAATAAGCTAACCGATGCTTCGGTGACGGTAAAATTCGATTTTCGCTGCAAAATTCACGGTCAATACGTAGTCATTGAGATGCAGCAAAAGTACAAAGTTGACGTTATTAAGCGTTTTTACTTGTACCAAGCGGTAGCAACTGCTTTGCAATTAGAAACTTTGAAACCGATTAAAGTCGTCAAACCGAATGGCGAAACCTATACGGAAAAGAACTATTCGAGCTTAGAACCCGTTATTACGTTGATTTGGATGGTGGACGATATGCTCGGTTTTGACGAGGATTTTATCGCCTTTACAACCCTTCCCGAGGCTGCGAGAGATTTTATTTTGGACGCCAATTTATGGAAAAAACCTTTAGAGAAGATTTTGTTGGAAAGACAAGAAACCATCAAAATCCTTGAAAATACG
>JAYUKJ010000074.1:0-1736 GCA_043764555.1 Saprospiraceae bacterium | reverse complement strand
GATGACTTAAACCAAACGTATTTGTGGTATCAAAATCAACTATTCGCGTGGTCTTTTGGCGGCTACACCAAAGTTTTATCGTTTGACAATCAACAAGTAGTAAACGTTTTGACACCGCAAAGTTATGTTGCCGTTTTTAAGGTGGGCTATGTGCCACAAATTCATTTTTCGGCGACAAAATAGGACCCCTCATTCCTTTAACCCATGTATTTAGGCAAGACATTCTGTTGTTGAATGGTTGCCAACAATTTAATCAACGAAGAACGTAGTTTCACGCCCGATGCTGCTGCCGCTTCTAAGACGGACTGAATGTGCGCTTTCTGTTGATTTTCAAATAATAGCCCAATGAGCATGTACAATTTGTATTCTTCATCACTTCGTACAGCGTATTTGTTGTAAAACACAATCGCTTCCTCATATTGAAACAGACTGCTGTAAATTCTAAAGCCCATTTCCGCTAAACGATTGGTCTTTTCTTCCCTTCTGCATTTCGTTGAAAAGTCCTCCTGAAACGGTTTTTTCGAGTTTGTAACAAGTATTCGTGGTTGATTGGCTTCAATCATTTTTTCTACTTTGTCAATCGCATCGTATTTGATAGGTTCGGCATCTAAGATATTGACAAATTCCCGCAGCATATAAGAATGCAAGTTGTTCGGACTCGTCGGATTGTTGATTGCCATATCAAGACCGCGATTTAAGAGACTTACTCTGCCCTCCGTTTGGTCAATCAATTGCAACGCCGAGCGAAAGAAATCGGCTTGTTCAACGGCAACGGAATTAAAGACGTCGTCGGCAGAAAAGTATTCACAATAACAGGCTTCGCAGAGCAAATTGTATAAATTCGCGCAGATTTCGGCTTTTTTATTCATATCCAAGCCGACGGTCTTGGGATTTGTCACTTCCTTATACCACGCTTTGACCTTGAACCGCCAAGTGGCTCTGTCCTTTTTAGCGATAATTTTGTTGGGATATAAATAGTGCTGATTCTTAGCATTGCCAATAAATGTATTGACTTCCAACGCCATGTCTTCGAAGGAAACCCTATTTTCGATTGCCGCAGGCTTCGCCGTTTTTACTTCGGGCGTATCAATGAGACCATCGAGATTGTACATTTCCTTTTTTGCTTTCGGCACGAGTTTATAAAACTCAATCGCCAAACGAATGACTTCATCTTGCTTCAATTTGTAGAGTTTAACTCTCAATTCATCTACTTTCATCTTGCTCTTGTTTTGATTCAATAATTAATTTCCAAGCGCAAAGATGTTTTATTTACTCAAAAGAAACGCCGTTTTTACATCAAAATGATGCAAAAACGGCGTTTATACTGAGGGGTCCTATTTAGATAATTTAGGTAATTTAACGTCGGCGAGGTTTCAAACCTCGCCGACGTTGTACCACAAAAAAGCCCGACAACCAAGGTCATCGGGCTTTTTTAGTGGCTATTTAACGTCGGGGAGATTTAAAATCTCCCCGACGTTGAGCCTGTCACTCCCCTCCTATCGGTGAATCTGAACGTAGCCAGACAGCGTTTTGCCGCCGCCTAAATCCAACATCCAGAAATACGTGCCATCAGGTAATGGTTTGCCGTCGAATGTGCCGCCCCAATCGTTGTGATAGTTGCTGGCTTCAAAGACTTGATTACCGAATCGATTGAATATCAACAAGTTAGACTTGGCGTATTTGTCCAAACCGACAATCGTAAAGTTGTCATTGATGCCGTCGCCGTTTGGCGAGAA
>JAYUKJ010000073.1:0-5766 GCA_043764555.1 Saprospiraceae bacterium | reverse complement strand
GACCGCCAGACATATATGTAGGGGCGACAAATGCTTGACCGCCAGACATATATGTAGGGGCGACAAATGTTTGACCGCCAGACATATGTGTAGGGGCGACAAATGCTTGACCGCCAGACATATGTGTAGGGGCGACAAATGCTTGACCGCCAGACATATATGTAGGGGCGACAAATGCTTGACCGCCAGACATATATGTAGGGGCGACCTTCACGGTCGCCCTTTTTGTACTTCACGGTCGCCCTTTTTGTACAGATTATTTACAATTCTTAGTTCTATATTGAATTGAGGCATCAAATAATCCCTAAAACTTTATTGACCCACTCGGGATAATAGACCAATTCAAACGTCATTTTTTTGAGCATCATACTCACTTCGTGGACGTCTAAACCGAAGAAATTGGCGACTTGGTTGTGTTCCAAAGGAATGCCTTTGTCGGTCCTAATATCTGATAATTTTGTAACGGATAAGCGTAAATATTTCAACAAATCTTGAAAACCTTTGGTGTCATTGGCCAACCGTTTGATTTTTTCGTTGCTCCGTCTGACCACCATTTCGTAGAAAAAAGGCGTGATTTCTATGTCTTTAATGCCCATTTTCTGGGCAACTGACACAATTTCGGACGTTCTAAACATGAAAATGTCATAATCTTTGTTTTTGGCATCCAACGTCTGAGCGGCCTCTTTGGCATTTTCGACCGACAGCATCAAACCTATATGTGCCATTGTTTTTCCCTTGTGTTCAATCAGTTTTTCCGTGAAACGTTGCTTAAATTCCGATAAATTTAAGACGTCTAATGTGTTGTGGTAATGCTCGGCGTGTTGCAGAAGCGCGCGAAATTCTCTGGCGGCGGTACTCTTTGGATGATAATAAATGTGCGCCTTCGATGCCGCTTTTTTCTTGGTCAACAGATGGGTAATCGCGTCTTTGAGGGTCTTAAATTCGCCTTTTGGCGCCACGATAATCATGGCGTGCCGCATCAAACCCGCGTCGTTGACCCGCGCAATGCGCACCAAATCTTTATCGTCTTCCACAACCGAACTGCCCAAAAAACCAATGTCAATCGTATCATTGTGCAGCATATCGATGACCTCGCCCGAATAGTAAAAAGCGTGTTTTTCTTTGTTAAAATGCGGTAATCGCGCGTTTTTTTCGCTAAAAACGATGCTATTAGTCGCCTTATCCGTGTAGCTCGACAGCGCGACGTGTTCAAAAAAATAGTCGGGCGCCAAGCCTTCATTCACCGCAATAATTGGCGCCGCCCAAAAGCCTTGACTGAACGCAATGCGCAAGCGGTCGTCTAAATATTTGATGTTCAAGACCGTGCAGATTTTTTCGCACAAATCTCGGTTGTTGTCGAGACCGTTTTCAACGCGGCTAAAACGGCTGCCGTCAATGCGCATCGAATGGCATTCTTCCAATTTTTTATTCAACTCTTCCAAAAAAGCCGCTTGGGTTTTCGAGCCGCGTTCCATTTTTATTTGAAGTCCAACCTCTTTTAAATTCATGATAATCAATTGTTTGTAAAAATTGTAACTTGATTTGCAAATCTAAATAATTTTGCAAATTATACAAATTTTGCAATAAAAAATAATGTGAACACTTTTACATTGTTAAAGAAAGCGACCGATGTGCTGCTTTAAAACAATCTCAGACTGTTGTTAAAATGTTTAGAATGACTAAAAAAAGCCGTTTATACTGAGGGGGCCTATTTTTTTAGCAAATCAAATTATTGATTCGATTTAAACATTTTTTTAACTCCATTTCGGTAACAAATTTACGCACAAACCGATAATTAGATAACAGCGATTTTAGAGTTATTGAAATTAAAATTTTAATTCATAAAACTTTTAAAATGAAATAGTTGCGACAGATGTAAACAAGCATTCAATTCTAAAAAATTCGATAACGATAACCGTTTTTCACTGGCTGCAGCCCGTCGGAGAACAGGGATTTTTATAACTCAATGCGTGTTTTTTATTCTTATTTTTTAACTTCTAAATTATTCAAAAATGATTGTATTAATTGTTTGTCTCGCCATCATTATTGAAGACATTATTGCGCTTTAATAATGAATTAACCGTGAATAGTAAAGTACGTAATTTACTATTTCATTGGTTAAATTTGGCTGGCTTCAATTTTTATTATCAACCATTCATGATGCAAAACGGCTTCCGTTTCTAAAAGACTATTTAGGGCGTCTAACACCTGAATTTTAGGTTTTTTATTGATTAAAAACCGCAAAATTTTGATGAAATTCATAACGCTTTTTCTTAACGTTTCATTGATGCCAACAATGCGGCGCATATACAGTTCTAAGGCGTTGCAATAGTCGTTTTGGAACGCTTCTTTTTCGCCTTTTTCGTAGTACGCACGGGCGAGTAATGCTCTTATATCAAATGAAAAATGAATGTTTTTATGGTTCACCAATTCTTGCAATAAATCAACCGCTGCATCGAATTTTTCTTCTGCAAAATTAAGGCGCGCCAAAGCAAAATTGCGCGCGATAAAAGCATCATCGGGATTCAAATATTTATACCAATCATCGATAAATTTTTCTGCCCATCGGTATTGACCGACGAAGCTCGAAACACTCACAATATTGTTGAATGTTCGGGTTGGAAAAAAACCAGCGGCCGTGAACAGAGATTGTTCAAGACCAAGTTGCACCAATTCCAAAAAAGCAAATTGATACTTTTTATCGCTTTTTCGGATGCGATACGCGCAGAAATTGAGTAAATTGAGCAAAATTAATAGTTTTTCAACGCGGTCGAGCGGTGCGTTTTTTATGAGAAACGCCTTGATGTCATCGAAGGCCGTTTCCGATTTTTCGCTAATGAGTTTGAATAAAGGCAAATAAAGGGTGTGAATAATCGGATTTAAGGTCGCCTTATCGGCGTCAATTAGCGTTAAAATTTCGGACAACAAGCGTGGCTCATATTGTTCTTTAAGTATATCCGCTCGGTTCTGCAATTCGGTGCTGTATTTCAACTTATTTGTCATGTAAAAATTGTCCAAACCATCCATTAATTGCAGAATATCGCCGCGCACATTTGCCTCTAATTTGTCGTTTTCGGTGTTGAAATAAGCCGCGTGGTCGAGTCCCAATTTCATCAAGGATTGTCGATTACTATTATAGCTTGAATCTGCCGTTAGTTCTGCTCTTAATTCGGTCGTTTTTTTTGTCAAAATATCCCTCATTTCGCGCTTGCGCAAGGCTTCTAAAGTCAAAAATTTGGCTTCATAACTGTTGTTTTTAATTTCTTGAATCGTTATAAATTCAATAAGCCATTTTTTTAAATCCGACAAATCATTTTGCGTTTTTTTATTCTTTTTTATTAATTCAATGAGCTGATTTTCCTCTTTTTCAACCATTGTTTTTGCAACGTCTTTAAACGTATTTAATACTGCCTTTTGTTGTTTATAAAAATAGAAAATATAGTCTTCAAAATCCGTTTTTTCGGTCGTTTTAAGGACTTGATACATCGTAATAAAATCGCTTTTCATAATTCTTTTTTATTTTTTAGCACGTTTTAAAAATTCTTAATGTTTTTAGCTCTTTTTGGGGTTGTAAAACTATAAATAAATCCGCATTTTCTGTGAGTATTAAATTTCCGACGGGGAGATTTCGACGCATTTGTGGCTCTTAAAAATCAATAATTACGTAGAAAATGCTTCTAAATGCCTTGAAATTGATAAATTGTGTAAAATTAAATGCGGGGATAAACGCAAAATTTGATAAAGACGAGTTATAAAATCTGCGTTTTACCTTTGTTGAAACGAATTAAAAAATACGATTTGCAGATTGATTTTAAGTTTTTTTTTGCCCTGTATGTCTTCAAAAAACAATTCATTCCATTATTCATTGTGCAGTAGAAAAACCCAATTTTGTTGATGTAATTATTCTTTTAAAGAATGCTTTAGATGTCCGTTTTTTAATGGGTTTAAAAGGCACCTAAACGTTGAATAATTAATTGAAAAACGCTTTTAATTTTATTAAAAAAGCGGCAAAAAAGCGTTTTATACTGAGGGGTCCTAAAAAATTAAAAACTTATTAAATGTCCATCATTTAATAGGTTTTTTTTATCTTTTTTTTGAAAAAACGGTAACGTTTTCAGCGCCATTCAGATACTCTATTTAAACAATTGAATTAACGCTTTTAATTCAACTAAATAACTTACGAAAAACAACAACAATGTCTAAAAAAGAATTAAAAATTAGCCAATTGAAAGCACCCAAAATTGCACTCGATATTTTCAAAAAATTTGCGGGCAACGGCAAAGCTATTGATAAAGATGCAGAAAAAAATGCGCTGTCGGCAGTGCAGAAAAGTTTGGATGCGTATGGCAGTAATATTTTCGCAATCCGCGTCAATATGCCAAGCGGTGATATTGTTTGGAGTAATAATATGGCAAGTGTTTTAGGGCGCAAAGACGTCGTGCGTTACGACCAATTTGAGTTTGCGTTTCATCCCGATTATGTGGACGCTTACAACTTTTGGTCAACGTGTTTATTCGAGCAAATCGCCGTAAGGCAACTTGATTTTGAAGGAATCGTTTTTCACATCAGAGTGCCTTTCAAAAATCAAGAAACGAACAAAGTTTATTGGTACAATCAAAGTTCAATTGCGCTCATTGCGGATTCCGCAGGAGATGTGCTATCTTTTTTAAGTATATATACTTTTGATTGTGAATGGTTTGAGAACAATCCCATCATTATGATTCCTTCAATCAGTTTTAAAAATAAACAATCGCCTTTGGATATTGAGTTGAAAATGTCGGGCGGCGTTAAGATTTTAAACAACGAATTTACGGAAATGGAGCGTAATATTTTAGGCTGCTACATCGATAACATCAAGCCGAGCGAGCGCTTCAAAACCATGAGCCAAAACACGATTAACGGGCATAATGTCAATATTATCAAGCGCGCAAAAAGCATTTTTAAGTTTGAATTTACGAAAGCAAGTGCCGTTGCACAGTTCATGAAAGCCAATCATTTGTGGGCAATATAAGCATTAGAAAAAATGTAAAAATACAGTTAGGTAACGGGGTTTTCGCATCACAAATAGCCTTTAAATTTGTTCATTATTTTTATATGTAGAATTTTTTTCGCAATAAAATTATAATCACGGTTCTTTCAAAAACATTTAATCAACACACTCTTTTAATCAACTAAATTCACTTATTCTAATGCACAATAAATACGCAATTGCCCTTTTATTCACGCTATTTTCGGTTTCTTATTCATCGGCACAAGACGTTATTACGTTGCTCTCGGGCGTCGAAATCAAGGGAAATGTTACGGAAATCACGCCAGATGTCGTCAAATACAAGGTTTGGGAAGCTAAAAACGCCACCGAAAATTCAATGGTTTTAAAATCAACGGTCTTTATGATTAAGTACCAAAATGGTTTTAAAGAAGTGATTAATCAGCCAATTAACAACCCATTAGACACGGAAAAACAGTTGCAAATTGATAAGCAATTAGTGGCTGAAAAACCGACAATTGCGGACAGACCAATCATCAATAATTCCCCAAAAATCAGAAAAGAGGACCCCCCAGTATCAAAGCCTTTTCGGCGCTTTACGGCGGGCATTTTCGGCGGTGTTTCGTTGCCCTTAGGCAATTATAAAACGGGCAACGCGGACGACGTTTTAGACGCAGCGGGCGCTAAAACGGGCTTCAATGTGGGACTCAATTTAGGCTATCGTTTCAATCCAAATATGCGCTTTTTATTGGAAAGCCAATTCACGCTCCACAGCTACG
>JAYUKJ010000072.1:0-1739 GCA_043764555.1 Saprospiraceae bacterium | reverse complement strand
TTTTCTCATTTTAGCAACCATCTGAGTCCCATTTTTGAATTAACAACAACGGGATAGCCGGGTATAACGGAGTATTGAAACTGCCAACGGCTGTTTATTTTGAAGAGATATTCGACCTCACCGACGGGAATAAAACGGTATTGCAAACCTTGCCACACGCGGTTGTTGTAAATCGGGTCGCCCGTATAATCCTTGAATCGGTGCCAATCTTGCCGAAGCAGCAAAGTCGGACCAAAGCCACCGTTGAACGAATGCCGCCCAAACCGCAAGGCTTCCCAACGGAAGCCAAAGTGCAAATATCCTGCGTTCAAGAGCGCGCAATCGCCGTAATAACCCGCGCCTGCCCGCCAAAAAATGTTCTTTTTCCACTGCCAATCGTAACTAAATGTCACGCCAGGATTGAGGATGAAAACGCCTTTTGCATCCAGTTTCCACGGTGCATTTTGAGGAATTGAACTGCCGCCAGGGTGGAAAGTCCAACCCAACCACTGCACTGAAAAATAGCGCGGCGGCTTCAAATTGACAGTGTTTTGAGCCAATAAATGACTCGTCAAAAAAATAGTAAGTAGGGTAAATTTAATTTTCATGACGTATTCTATATTGAAAATCAAGTAATTAGAAATTAGGTAATTGCTTTATGTTATTAATTTCGGATTAATTTTCAAAACTTTACGAAGCCAATAACTTATAACGATTGAACCAATAATGCTTGATAAAGTATGCTGCAAAAATAATTTTTTTTTGAAACACACCCTCAGTATTTAACACGATTTTATAGAAATTTAACATTCCATTTAACCACTTACAGAAATATTGTTGAGCCATTTGCCTTGCAATTTCATTACTTTTTCAATCACATCGCGCACGCAACCTTCGCCACCTTTGATGGTCGAAATATAGTGACTTGTTTCGATGATTTCCGCGCAAGCATCGGCGGGACAACACGGCAAACCGACTTTTTGCATCACCTTAAAGTCGTTCAAATCGTCGCCCATAAACAAGACATCCGCCGCGTTGATGCCGTAGGTTTTGATGTAATTTTGGAACGGCGTCACCTTATCGTCGGCGGACGTAAAAAACTGTTTAACGCCCAATTTTGTCAATCGGTTTTCGATGCTTCCGCCTTTTCCGCCCGTGATAATGCAGACGTTGTAGCCTTCTTCGATTGCTCGACGCAGGGCGTAACCGTCGCGGCTGTGGAAAGTGCGGAGAAATTCGCCGCTTTCGGTGACGAGTATTTTTCCGTCGGTCAAAACGCCGTCAACGTCAAAAACGAACGTCGTAATTTGACTAAAATACGCTAAGACATTTTTGATGGTTGTGGCGTTTTTTAAGTCATTTTCTATCGTAAATTCCATGATTTTGAATTAAGAATTAAAAATTAAGGTAATTATTTAGCCGTAACGCGACCTTAAGGTCGCGATTGATTAAATGCCCGCGACCTTAAGGTCGCGTTACGTTCACAAATTGAGGACAAAAAAATAAGAATTAAAAACGACAAACCGAAACAGACGCACTGTTCAATTATCGCCCTTAATTCTTAATTTTTAATTTTTAATTTGAGGTTAGCGGTTATTATCGCGCCATTCATAGACCCATTTCGCTTGAATTTGCTCCAAATGTGGCTCCGTTGACCCTTCGCGGGTGCCTTCAAACGTGTCAATTTCCAAAATCCATTCGAGCAATTCTGTGAAACGAATTCGATAAATTTTCCCTTCGTTGAACTCAGCCCCAAAACG
>JAYUKJ010000071.1:0-1739 GCA_043764555.1 Saprospiraceae bacterium | reverse complement strand
CTGCGCCAACAACGGCGCCTGCTAACAATAACTGCAGTGCCGCGGTTGCCGTTCCCGATGCCAACATTTACGCTTTAGGTGCAACACCAACCGCGCCTTCATTCACGGCGAATACGGCAGTTGCCACCAACGCCAACGCCTTGATTTGCGGCGGCGGTGGCGGCGGTGACGATGATGTGTGGTTTTCTTTTAAAGCACCGAGTACCTCCGTTAGATTGCGCCACGATAACCTCATTCAAGCGGGCGGTACCATTTTTGCTTCGCCCGTTCAGTTTATGGGCGTCGGTGTTTTTGCAACTTGCAGCAGCAATACCGTTACGGGTACTTACGCCGTTGGCGCGGGTGGCGCAACGACCAATTGTGTTATCACAAACCTCACGTCAAATGAGGTGAATATCACTGGTTTAACAAAAGACGTTACGTATTATATACGCATTTACGGCAATTCGCCGACGACCTACGCGCAAGCTGATTTTTACTTATCTAACGCCATTGCTATCCCCGTCGAACTCGTTGATTTCAAAGCAAAATACACGCTGAACGCGAATCAACTCACGTGGACAACCGCCACTGAACGCAATGTCGAGCGTTTTGACATTCAACGCTCAAACGATGGCGCAACCAATTGGCAATCAATTGGTTCGATGAAAGCTAAAGGCAACAGCAACGCCTTGTCGAGCTATCAATTTGCCGACGAAACGCCTTTAAGAACGAGTTATTACCGTTTGAATACTATTGACGCCGATGGCAAAACGGATGTGTCTAAAATCGTCAGCGTTAACCGTCAAAATAATGGCAAATTGACGCTCACAAAGGCCGTTTTGAGCGTTTATACTGAGGGGTCCCTTTTGGAAGTCAACATCAATACGGAGAGGTCAAGTACCGTTACAGCAATCTTAACGGATGCTTTAGGGCGCGTTGTTTTGACAAAAAGCTACGCAACGGACGGCGGTGATAGCCAAATTCAAATACCAACAATCGGCTTGGCGAAAGGCGTTTATATCCTCAATTTGACGGACGGCGACAGTCGGATTTCGACTAAAATTGTGAAGCAATAAAACGTCGTCGGTAACTTTAGCCACCGCTAAAATGCCAACAGCCTTAATGACATCGTTGTCATTAAGGCTGTTGTCGTAGAGACGCGATTCATCGCGTCTCAGTGTCGCCTCGCAATTAATTTGTTCGATACTTTGCAACATTCGCTCGATACTTTGCAACATTTGCTCGATACTTCGCAACATTCGCTCGATACTTCGCAACATCAGTAACCAGTTTTATCAACGTTTAGAAAACTTTTAAAGTTTTATAAACGTTTGAATCCAACAAAGTAAGTTACGCTAAAGTGTAATTACTTAGACATGACGCGCTTTTCAGGTAGCGAAATGTCCAAACAGGGGAAATAGAATACTTTAAACGACTTAAAAGTCATTTTACGTGAGTGCATAACAAATTGTCCTTTAAGGTTGCAACTTTTCGAAAGTTTTTAACTTTCGGAAAGTTATTTCACGATGAAAAAGACAATTTGTTATACACTCTTTTACGTTCACGACTAAGTGTTTACGTCAAAATTTATTAAACAAATCAATAATAGCTCAATGTCCATTGCCAACGCTACCCAAGATTTAATCACCGCTTTGACCCCTCAGTACGGCGACCGCGAAGCTGCTTCCATTAGCCGTTGGTTATTCGACGACTACTTCAACGTTAAAGCTGATAAGACCAACGATGAATTAATGTTT
>JAYUKJ010000070.1:0-1742 GCA_043764555.1 Saprospiraceae bacterium | reverse complement strand
TCAACCCAGTTGGCGATCAGGCGCAGTGGCTGCCCGAGCAATTCGGAAAGACGCTTTGCAATTGGTGCCAATGAGTCTTCCGGCTTCAGTTCGCCTTCAATTCGCCGCAGGACTCACGTCCCCTTCAAAAAATTCGGTGTGATAACTCCCTGGCATACAATGATTGTCCATAATTGTGATGTAATGCGGGATTTTGAGGCTTGGATTCAAGCGCAACGACTGTGGTTTTGCGGCGTTCAAAGCGGCCACTTTGTCGGCCAACGCGTAGGCTTGCCGCGTGACGATTGACCGACCCGCTTGTTGCCGCATTTCCATTGTTGAACGCCGCAAGGCACTCCACGTTTGGTACGTCGGCTCGCGTTTTATCGCCGTTTTGAGGGCGTCGCGGTCGGCGATTTTATGGCCATTTTCGGTCTCAAAAGCGGGTTCGACACGTTTTTCAAAAGCCAATTTATTCGCAGGTAAAATGACTTGCGAAATGTGCTTATTGAGGTTCGCCAAGAAGTTGTAGCGAGCGTGTTCATCGTGCGTTAGCTCGGGAAAAACGGCGTGTTTTTGGATTTTATGGTACGTCGGGGGCAGGTTGTAAGCACTCATTTTAAATTTGATTTTATTTTGTAAATACTTAATTATCAATTAAGTAGTTGACCTTAAATAATCGGGAAAATTATTTAGGCGAATTTGATAGAAAAATCGGTACCGAATTTACAAATAATGTTTCTGACCGCGTTAGCCAGCGTGTCACTATTTAAGTAATCTTTAGGCTTGAGCCATTCGTATTTCATTTTACGCCAAAGCGTTTCAATTATATTCAAATGGGGGCTGTAAGTTGGGAGGAAAAATATATAAACATCTTGTTCTTCCCATCTTTTCATAGCTTCTTGGAACGCTTCGCTTTTATGTATGGGCGCATTGTCTAAAACAATAGCTGTTCTGCTTTTTCGACTTTCAATAAAATCGTCAATAAAGGCAATCATCACATCCGATGTCATACTTCCTTTACATTCATAGGCTTCTAATTCATTTTGTTTTGACAGTAAACCAAAGATATTGATGGGTGTTTCTTTACTGGGAACAATTTTAATCGCATTTCCTTTTTCTTGCCAACCGTAAGGGACGTTAGGATTCAATGAAAATGAGCTTTGGTCACCATAAAAAAGGTCTAAAAAGCCTGATTCTTCTAATTTTTTTAACTTTTGAAGCAAATCATACAACTCTTGGTATTTAACGGGATCTTGTTTAGGCTTAAGCCATTTACGTAGTCGGCGCCAAGTATAAAACAGTTTTTCTTTAATAAATCGCTTCAATTTGTGGTAACTGATGTCTATTTCTAAGGCAAGGCTTAGTTCAATAGCCACTTCTGCTAACTTTTGAGGGTTATCTTCAATTTTTTTTTTATTAACTCAATTGACGCATCGTTAGGTTCTTTTAATAAATCATCTAACCTTGCTTTAACACCACGACCTGGCAATATCATTAGGCCAACTATACCCATTGTTTCCCATCTGGACAACCAGATGTAAACAGTGTTTTCTTGAACTTTAAGTAAATCAGCGATATACGCAACTGATTTTTTGCGGCTTAAACGCAACTCTATCGCTAAACAACGATTACGAAAGTGCGCGTCTTTTGAATGAATTTGCGCTTCTTGAAGCGTCACAACTTCGGAGGCAATTAAGGCTGGATGATTTTTCATCCGCAAGAGTAACATTTTTTCCCGATTATTTACATTGAACTACTTA
>JAYUKJ010000069.1:0-1744 GCA_043764555.1 Saprospiraceae bacterium | reverse complement strand
TGGTCAAAGGCTTGGCTGGCTTCTTTGGCAACTCTTTCGCGCTCATTGCCGATGCGATTGAATCAATCGCCGATGTTTTCACGTCTATCATCGTGTGGTTGGGTTTGAAAGCCGCGTCGAAGGCACCCGATGAAGACCATCCTTACGGCCACGGGCGCGCCGAACCTTTGGCGGGCATCGTTGTGGCAGTGTCATTGATTGCGGCGGCGATTCTGATTGCCATTGAAAGCATACATTTAATCATGACGCCGCACAAAACGCCGAAACCTTACACGTTAATTATACTCATAGCGGTCGTAGTGATAAAAGAACTCATGTTTCGGCACGTGGAGAAGACGGCGAACGACATTGGCAGCACGGCCGTCAAAGGCGACGCTTGGCACCATCGGAGTGATGCTATCACTTCTTTTACGGCGGCAATTGGCATTACAATCGCCTTGATTGGCGGCGACGGCTACGAAAGCGCTGATGATTGGGCGGCGTTGATTGCGGCAGTGTTGATAGTCTATAATGCTGTGCATATTTTTCAACCCGCTTTTCACGAAGTGATGGACAAAGCTGTGTCCGATGATTTGGTCGTTGAAATTCGCGCATTAGCTGCACAAGTAGAAGGGGTGTTGGAAGTCGAGAAATGTTTCGTTCGGAAATCGGGTTTCGAGTATTTTGTCGATATTCACGTCGTGGTCAATGGCGATTTGACGGTTCGGGAAGGACACAAGATTGGACACGATGTTAAAGACTTCGTTATGCTGCACAAACCATTGGTTTACAATGTTTTAACGCACATTGAGCCGAACGAATTTCACTTTTGAAAGCGTAAAAAATATAAATTTTAATCATAAATTATTGTGTTTACATAGTTTACGAAGTGCGAAAATGCTCAAAAAGGGCATTTATACTGAGCGGTCTCTTTTTGATTTTCAAATTGAGGTTACTCTGTTTACATAGTTTACGAAGTGCGAAAATGCTCAAAAAGGGCATTTATACTGAGGGGTCTCTTTTTGATTTTCAAATTAAAGTTACTCTGTTTACATAGTTTACGAAGTGCAAGAATGCTCAAAAAGGGCATTTATACTGAGGGGTCTCTTTTTGATTTGTAAATTAAGATTACTGTGTTTACCGTATTTACCGTATTTACCATGTTTACTAACCATAAATAGTTACAACAATACAACCAAACCACGATGCTGCCACTTAAAGGTCTCAAAGTTTTAGAATTTACGCACGCCGTAATGGGTCCAACGACGGGTTTATTGCTCGCCGATATGGGCGCCGAAGTCCTGCATATCGAGCCGCTTGAAGGTGACGCGACGCGGCGTTTGCGCGGCTTTGGAACGGGTTATTTCCCATTTTACAGCCGCAATAAGAAAAGCCTCGCCATTGATTTGAAATCGGAAGAAGGGCGCAACATCATCTATGAGCTCACCAAAACGGCGGATATTGTCGTCGAAAACTTTGGACCTAACACGATGGATAGGCTGGGTTTTGGCTACGAAAAACTGAAAACGCTCAACGAACGCCTTATTTATTGTGCGCTCAAAGGCTTTTTGTCGGGACCTTACGAAAAGCGGCACGCAATGGACGAGGTTGTGCAGATGATGGGCGGACTCGCTTACATGACGGGCAGACCAGGTGACCCGCTTCGCGCAGGTTCGTCGATTATCGACATTACGGGCGGGATGTTTGGCTATATTGGCATCTTGCAAGCGCTTTATGAACGTGAAAAATCGGGTGTTGGCAAGTT
>JAYUKJ010000068.1:0-5789 GCA_043764555.1 Saprospiraceae bacterium | reverse complement strand
TTGCAACACCATTTGGCGAATGGATTTTCGTAACTTCTTGATTTACAATTATTTGAACGCCTTTTTCTTCTGCCAAATGCCGCATCGCTTTAATGATTTCAAACATACCACCCATTGGATACCACGTACCAAGCGACATATCGGCGTAGTTCATGAGTGAGTACAAAGCGGGCGTTTTTTGCGGCGTTGCGCCGAGAAATAAAACGGGAAATTCGAGCAATTGAACCAGCTTTTGATTCTTGAATAAACCCCGAATGACTTTTGAAATATTTGTAAACATTTCCAATTGAAACAGGCTTTTCAAGACCCGCAAATCGGCGAATTCCATAATCGAGTGGCTGGGTTTCTTGACAAATTCGCCCATGCCGACGTCGTATTTGTATTTGGCTTCCGCCAAAAATTGACGCAGCTTCAACGCACTTCCTGCTTCATATTTTTCAAATAAATCTTCTAATTCCGACATTTTGGCGGGCAAACGCATCGTATCGCCATCGCTAAAAGTTACCGTGTAGGACGGGTCGAGGCGGTGCAAAGCGTAATAATCCGCGCGTTTTTTACCGAAAAATTCAAAATATTGCTCAAAAACTTCGGGCATCCAATACCACGACGGTCCCATGTCGAAAGTAAATCCATCGGCTGCGAATTGCCGCGCGCGACCGCCAACCGACGGATTTTTTTCCAATATGGTTACCTCAAAGCCTTTGTTTGCCAAATGCGTTGCCGCCGACAAACCCGCGAATCCAGAACCGATAACTATTACTTTTTTGCCCACAAAAAATGAAGATGAATAGAAGTTGAAAAATAGAATTGTAGAGAATGTGAAATTGTTGAAATAGAGTAGCCCTATGAGGTTGAAAATCTACTCAAATAACACGTATGCGGCTATTTTGTTTAAGTTTTGCTCTATAAAAAGTTAAACAGAACTAAAAATAGGAAGCAAAGGAAAATAAAAACGGGAACAAGTAGTACGAAATTGCCTTATTTGGGAAATAATTGTCCATTTTTGGTGTATTTTCTATGGGAAATAGCGAAAATACTGAGGGGACCTTTTTTTTTATTTTTTTTGATTCTGGCGTTGACAACTTTCCAAAAAATCTTTAGCTTTTGGGAAGTTTTTGTTCTTAAAAGGCTCATTTTTTCCTCGGGGCGGGCGTTTTTTTTCAAAGAATCGACGAAAGTGTGAAAATAATCTACCAAATACAGTACCATGTGTTGCATAGTACCTATTCGTACCCTCATCTTTGCACCATGAATACGGACAACATCAAACAGCAAATGAGGCGAGGCGTTCTTGAGCTATGCGTCCTCTCCATCATCGCCGCGAGTTCGGAGGTTTATCCTGCCGACATCAAAAAGCGGCTCGAATCGGCGGGCATGGACACCGTCGAAGGCACTCTGTACCCGATGCTGACAAGGCTCAAGAACTCGGGACATCTCACGTATTCGTGGCAGGAATCAGAATCTGGTCCGCCGCGAAAATACTACCGCATGACGGACGACGGGCGAGCATTTCTGCTGGATTTGCAGCAGTCGTGGCGCGACTTTACGGGGTCGGTCAATATGCTATTTGGAGCCGAAGACGATACTTTAATTAAGCCTTAAAAAACAGTTGAGCATTCAATTGAAAAACAACGACAAAACACCATTACATACAACCACTTTTCGAGTAAAAAATAAGCCTTTTTAGGTGAATTAAAAATATAAAAAGACAATGAACAAGGTTTTTAATATCAATCTCGGCGGACAGCCTTTGACAATTGACGAAGACGCTTATCGCCTGTTAGAAAACTATTTGCAATCGTTGCACAACCACTTTCGGCAGTCCGAAGGTTACGAAGAAATCATGTCGGACATAGAAGCACGCCTCGGCGAACTCGTCCGCGAAGGCATGAACAAACGGGCGATTGTGATGATTCAAGACGTCAAAAACACCATCAGCATCATGGGAAAACCCGAAGAATTTGGGGCAGAACCGATGGACGAGACGCAAAAAGCCGCCCATACTGAGGGGTCCTCTTTTTGGGAAAAAACGGCGGACAAATCGGGTGCAGCGGCTAAAAAATCGCCGATTCAGACGGGCAAACGTTTGTTTCGGGATGAAGATAACAAGCAAATCGGCGGCGTTTGCTCTGGTTTGGCGGCATATTTTGGCATCGAAGAACTCGTTTGGGTGCGTTTGGTCGTGTTTATTTTGGGAATGTTCACGGGCGTGGGCTTTTTTCTCTACATCGTGTTGTGGATAATTATCCCAAAAGCGAAGACAACCGCCGACCGTTTGGCGATGCGCGGCGAGCCGATTGACGTCAATTCAATCGCCAAATCCATTGAAACGGGTTTTGACGATTTGTCGAAAAAAGTCAATGAATTTGGCGCCGATACCGACGCACAGAAGCGTTTTGGGCAGCATTTTTCCGATTTTTTCACGGGAATCGGCAATTTTATCGGTGGTTTTCTGCGCAATCTCAGCGGCGTTGCAAAAGTTCTTACCGCGATAATTTCTATCTTTATTATTGCCACAATCGTCATTACTTGGGTCGCAACGGCGATTGGTTTGACTTGGGCGGCACCGATTGCGGGCTATTTGACGGATGAAAGTTGGCAAGCGACGTTGACTGTGATGGTTGCTTTTATTTTTCTCGCGATTCCGACGTTGGAACTGGTTTTTTTAGTGCGTAAATTACTGTTCAAACGGGATGTTCACGTCGCTGTTCACATTGTTATTTGGACGATTTGGACGATAAACTGCACGGGTATTGCATATTTAGCGAGTAGTTTTGGCAAAAACTTCACGCACAGGGCGGATAAAACGCAGTCGTTTGAAATGTCTGCCGTTACAGATGTCTTCAATATTGCCGTCGTGAAACCGCAACACAACAATATAGATATCGAAGTCGGTGAT
This sequence comes from Saprospiraceae bacterium, assembly GCA_043764555.1. Classification (GTDB taxonomy): domain Bacteria; phylum Bacteroidota; class Bacteroidia; order Chitinophagales; family Saprospiraceae; genus JAAFJT01. Next base: position 2,890 of record JAYUKJ010000068.1, on the reverse strand, counting down.
TTGCACGTATATGACGACCGTTTGATGAGCGAAAACGTTAATTTATTCATCAAACCAAGCGAAAATGGTCAATTTGAACTATCGCAGGAGATGATGGCACAAGGACGGACGATGGACGAAGCCAAAATGTTGCTCAGCAATATCAATTACACCCCCTCAGTATCGGGCAATAATTTGACGGTTTTATCTGAATTTGCGATTCCCAAAGGCTTGAAATGGCGCGGGCAAGTAATTGATATGACCTTGAAAATACCCGTTGGAAAAGTTTTTAGATTGAAAGAATCGGATATTCAAGCGTGGAATGTCATTCATATCGAAGAAGCAAGCGGTAAAAGACGCGGTGATTGCTACCGCGAAGACATTCAGACTTGGGAAATGACGGCAAAAGGCGCGCAATGCATCAATGAAGTGAGTAAAAAGAAGCGGAAAACGGTGAAAGAAGAAGATGAGGAAGAAGATGAGGAAGATGAGAAATAATTTTTTTGACCTTTTGGGACCCCTCAGTATAAAACCCTTTTTCAATGAAAAAAAGCCCCACGTTTGACAGCGTGGGGCTTTTTTTATCTCAATTCCCTTATTATTTATGTTAAAAAACACACTGCCTAAATAAGCGCAAAGTCCTCAGCGTTAGTTTGGAAAATGAGTTTAAAATGCTAAAAAAATACCTTTACCTACTTGCTTTTTGTCTATTCAACACGACTCTGTTTGCTCAATTGTCTTGCCCTGATTTTAAGATTCGCGGCAACAAAAGTCTGCGCAGCAATCCATTTACGACGGCTATTAAATTTCAATTTGACGGCACAGCGCAATATGAAGGCATTTCGCCCAAATACGGTCGAGATTTGCGTTTTTCGCCCGCGCTTTCATTGGGTTTGGAACAAACGCTTCGCCGCAGATTGTCGATTTCAGCGATGCACGGTTGGACTTTCAACCCTAAAGCGAGCAATAGTTTGTTCTTTTCAGGTGATATGCGTTTCTATTTTGACCAATGTTTCGAGGGGAAATGGCTGTCGGCACGCCTCACTTTTGCCCAAAATAATGCCTTGGATATTGCCTCAAAAGCGCCCACTTTTCTGTCCATACATTACGGTAAAACGGCGCGTTTGAAGCATATTTTCACGCATTACGAAATGGGTGTTGGCTTCGGAACGCGCGATATTATAGTGGTTACGCTTAGCGCGGCAACGGGTTTGAAACTCAATTGATGTTTAGACAGAATTAATTAGTAGTTAATTTTTATGAATTTGTAATCTATTAAAAATCAAATTTCTAAATTTCAAATAGGACCCCTCAGTATGTGGCTGTTTTTTTTTATTCAACTGCTTATTTTACGTCAAGGCGTCTGTTTTTCTTTACCTTTAAAATCACTAAAAACCAAATAAGCCAAAGCGACCGCCGCCAAAGCCGACGATACTAAAAACGAAACGCCCATTTTTGAAAAATCATTTTGATACATTTTGGCGGAGAAAAACGCGCCCAAACCAATGCCCAATTCAAGGGCAATAAACATGGTTGCCAAGCCGCGTCCGCGATTTTTTTCATCGACCAAATCGACCGTCCAAGCGGATAAAGTGGGCGTATTCATGCCCCAAGACAAGCCATAAATGATAGATGCGGCGTAAAAAATGGGCATTGTCTGCCCAAAACCAATCATTGCCATCGAAATAATTACGCCAACCGCCGACCAACGCATCACAACCACGCGTCCGTAAGTGTCGCTCGCGCGTCCCGCAACGAGGCGAATCGTAAGAGAAGCACCCGTGGAAATACCGAAAAATAAACCTTTGTTGGCAATGCCAATGTGTTTTGATAAATCTGGAATGAGCGTCAAACACACGCCCGACGCGAAGGCCAGCAGCAATTGAACGATAAAAGGCGGCAAGGCTTGGACGTCAAAAATTTCGTCGCGGCTGATTTTTAGGTGCGACAGCGTAAATTTTTGCTTACTTTTCAGCGTTTCAGGCATATTATTCACCAAAATCACGACTGAAAGCAAAGCGAAAATCGAAGAAACGCCGCACATCACGTGGAAGCCAACGCCCGCAGTAAGGGCGCTGCCAATCATCGGTGCGATGCTCATACCGAGCGCACCACTCACGCCGAGTGCCGACATCGCTTCGCCGCGTCGGTCAATTGCTACCAAGTCCGCAACGTAAGCCGCGGTTGCGGTCGGTTTGAAACCCGTAGAGAAACCATGCGCAAAACGCAGGAGTAAAAATCCGAATACGGTCGTGACAAAAGGGTAAAAAGCACTCGCCAAAACGCAGACCAACGAGCCGAAAATCATGACGGGAACGCGCCCAATCGTATCGGTCAATTTGCCGCTAAAAGGGCGACTTATGCCCGCCGTGAGCGTGAAAAGGGCGATAATATAGCCTTTGTAATCGGCGCCACCAAGGGCCGTGAGGTGGTCGGGCAGCTCGGGAATTATCATTTGAAAACTGGCCGAAAACAAAAAATTGCTCGCGCAAAGTAAGCCAAATTGAAGGGTATAAATTGAGCGGGTTGATGAGATTTCCATGCGGCAAAGGTAGCATTTGTGGATAATCAAATGCGACAATTTTCAGGGCTAACAAATAAGAAGAAATAAATATTTTTTAAATAAAAATGCTAAAAAGAGGCGTTAAAATTTCTCTAACTCGTTGATAGACAATTACTTTGGGCAATATTTGAGAGACATTACAAACAGTGCTACAATGAAAACTTACCCGACTTCCGCAAGAAATATTGCTATAAAAGACTGGGCAGAAGACGAACGCCCGCGTGAAAAAATGCTGATTTACGGCAATTCGGCGCTGTCGGATGCCGACCTCATTGCCATCCTCATCGGCTCGGGAACGGTCGAAGCCAATGCGGTTGAGCTTGCCGAGCGAATTTTGGCGTCCGTCAA
>JAYUKJ010000067.1:0-21567 GCA_043764555.1 Saprospiraceae bacterium | reverse complement strand
AGCGGCAACTAAAGTTACCGACTACGTTTGATTTCTCTTAAATTTTAGTCGCGACCAACACGTAATAATTGAAAATAAACTCCGATTTTTTCAAAATAGTCCGTTCGATTTGGCAACCGCGGGACGTCAACATCGCGCTGTATTCCGCAAGGTCAAATTGATGTGGATGCAAAACATCGCCTGGGAGGGCTTGGAAAATAGTTTTTAGGAACCCATAATTGTGGGCATCAATCGAGACGACAAGCGTGCCGCCCGACTTTGTGGCGTCCACCAAAACGTCGAAAGCGCGTTGCAAATCGGCGACATGATTGATGGCATTGAGGCAAAAAACAGTATCGTAAACCGATTTTTTATCCGAGAAACTTTCAAGCGGTTGGCTGAAAAATTGGACATTAGGGTAGTTTTCACGGCGAAAATGCGGTAATTTGGCTTCATATTCATCTAAAAGCGGGTCGAGTGCATCTACCTTTTGATTCTTAAAAATCATGAAAATACCAGCTGGACCACAGCCTGCATCTAAAATTCGGGACCCCTCAGTATAAACCGATTTTTTAGGCGTATCGCTTATTTTTGATTCTGAATTTTTAATTTTTAATTCAGAAAAGGACCCCTCAGTATAACTGCCTTCCAAGTCCATTTCAGCCAAAAGGTCTTGCCAATATTTGGTTTTCCAAACGGCATAATCCGTCGTTGGTTTGTTTTTTAGGTAGCCTTGCCACCACCGAATTTCGGCAGCTTGGGCGATTTTCCATCGAAAAGTCATAATTTTTTTATTTCAAATTTCAAATTCCAAGAGATGCCAAATTCCCAAAAAAAAATCCAAAATCCAAATTTCATGTTCTTACTTTGGAATTTGGAATTTTTGGAATCCTTTGAAATTACTTACCCGTTTGTACTCAATATTTTAATTTCAACCCGTTGATTTATTTTATTAGCGGCTTGCGTTTTCTCTTTTTCAATGGGTTTACTGCCGCCGTAACCCTTGACGGCCAATCTTTTACGCTCAATACCTTTATTGACTAAGTATTCGGCGACCGATTTGGCGCGGTCGGTTGACAAGCGAATGCTCGCGACATCTTCCATCACGAGATTGGTGTGTCCGCCGATTTCAACAATCAAATTGCCATTGTTTATTAATAAAATAAATATATCATCAAGCGAGGCGTGAGACGATTCTTGAATTTTTGAAGAATTCGGCTCAAACTGCAATTTCTCGATTTTTATCGTCTGTCCTTCGCGCAAACGGTCTTGCGACGGCTCATCCACGGGCTTTATGACCACATCAGGCTTTGCGGGTTTGGTTTGCGTGACAATTGGCGACGTGTCCGTAGGCTTAGTCGGTTTAGTCGGTTTCACGACGGGCGGTTTCATGGCAGGCGGCGTAAGTGTCGGTTTCGGCTTGGGCGTAACGGCCGCAACCACATTCGGTTTTTCCTCTTTTTTTATCTCAGGCACAATGTCCGAAGCGTTGTCAATCAACACATTACCGTTGTAAGGGAACAAAGTTGGCACCTTATAAAACGCCTCAATCATGAAGTAGTTGAGTTGCATTTTTGGCGTAAACTTAAATGTGAATTTCGACCACGTACCCACTGAAATTGGCTCCGTTTCGTCAAGCATTTCCTCTTTTGCGCAATAACCCGAACCCGCCCAAATCCGCACAGTTGCGGGTGTCACGTAATTGGCTTCTTTGCCCGTCAATTGGCTTTTGCTCATGTACAATTCTGAACGCGCCGCGTAGAGTGAAAACGTGTAAGTTACACCTTTCAAAAGTGGCGATTTCAACCGTTGCCCAATTGCTTCCCACGTATTATTGTCGCGAACAACCATACCAAGATAGGTAGAGCCGTGAAAAGCGGCTTTGTTCACGCTGAATGTACCGCTCGGCTGGACATCGGGCGAGGATTCACCCGCAAAACCGCAGTCAAACCAACCTTGCGGCGTGTGGGCAGCGCCCGGATAATCTTCAAAAGAAGGATTATCGAGCTTGATGGTGACGGGTTTTTGCCCAAAAACGGACAAAGTACAAGCGCAAAAAGCGATTAAAAAGTAAGCAATTAATGTGCGTTTAAACATTTTTCTATGAGGATTTTTGTCTTTTCTATTGCGGATTTCTCAAAGTTTAAGGTCTCAATTTTTATCTAAAATCGGAACAATTGCCGAGGCGTTGTCTATTAATATGTTGCCGTTGTAAGGAAGTAATGTTGGTGTTTTATAAAAAGCTTCAATTAAAAAATATGTTAAATTGATTTTAGGTTTTAAGACAAATCCAACTTTTTGCCAATCATTTGACTTAATCGGTTTACTCTCGGCTAAAATATTCAGTTTCGTACAAAAGCCATCACCGCCCCAAATTTTAATAATAATAGGTTGATTATAATTATCATCCCTCCCAGTTAATTGACTTTTACTTTTGTACGCTTTAGCCCGACATACTGATAGACTAAATGAATAAGTTGTATCCTTGATGAGTGGCGTTTTTAATCTTTGCCCAACAGCTTCCCAAGTATTATTATCTCTCACTACCATACCTAAGTACGTGTAGCCATCAAATGCCTCTTTGTCAATCCCAAAAGTTCCATTCGGGTTCGGGTGCGTGTCAGGTGATGACTCTCCTTGAAAACCACAATCAAACCATAGTCTTGGTGTATGTGCTGCACTCGGCAAATCCTCGAACGACGGATTATCAAGTTTAATAGTGTCAGGTTCTTGCCCAAAAACATTCGCAGAAAAACCGCAAGTGACAACAATAACAACAGCAAAAAATATCCGTTTCACCATGATTTCAAAATAAAAACACGTAAAAAATAATTAAAAATGCGTAAAAAAATGCAAACACTTAAACGTTTGAAGCACTATAAACGCTTCTTTTCAAAGAAAAATTGCGAAAGAGGGACCCCTCAGTATTTTTGAATTAAAAATTAAAAATTAAAAATTGAGAATTAAAAATTCGCAAACCACCAAACTTCAGTGTTTCCAAATTAAGAATTTATAAACCACTACATTTCTATGCGTTCCAATTTTTAATTCTCAATTTTTAATTTTTAATTCTAATAAAACGCGTTCAATCCCGTAATATCCATGCCCGTAATCAGCAAATGTACGTCGTGCGTGCCTTCGTAGGTCACGACCGATTCTAAATTTGCCATGTGGCGCATAATCGGATATTCGCCCGTGATGCCCATGCCGCCGTGAATTTGACGCGCTTCGCGGGCGATTTTCAAGGCCATGTCCACGTTGTTGCGTTTCGCCATCGAAATTTGAGCGGGTGTGGCGTTGCCTTTGTTCGCCAAAGTGCCAAGTCGCCACGCCAAGAGTTGCGCTTTCGTGATTTCGGTAATCATTTCCGCCAATTTTTTTTGGGTCAATTGAAACTGTCCAATCGGTTTGCCAAATTGCATCCGCTCTTTTGAGTACCGCAAAGCCGAGTCATAACAATCCAACGCCGCGCCGATTGCGCCCCAAGCAATGCCATAACGCGCTTTCGACAAACACGACAAAGGTCCTTTCAAACCTTCAATATTGGGTAATACGTTTTTCTTCGGCACGCGGACGTCTTCAAACACCAATTCGCCAGTAACCGACGCGCGAAGCGACCATTTTCCGTGAATTTCAGGCGTCGTGAAGCCTTTCATGCCGCGTTCGACGATTAAACCGATGATGCGACCGTCTTCGCGTTTTGCCCAAACCACGGCAATATCCGCCACGGGCGAGTTGGTAATCCACATTTTTGCGCCGTTCAAAATGTAAGAATCGCCGTCGTCTTTGACGTTTGTACTCATACTCGCGGGGTCGGAACCTGAATCGGGTTCGGTCAATCCGAAGCAGCCGATGAATTCGCCCGTCGCCAATTTTGGCAAATAGTACCGCTTTTGTTCTTCCGAACCATATTTGTAAATCGGGTACATCACCAGCGAGCCTTGCACCGAAGCCATTGACCGCAAGCCCGAATCGCCGCGTTCCAACTCCTGCATGATGATGCCGTAAGCGATTTCGTCCATGCCGCCGCCGCCGTATTCGGCAGGAATTGAGGGACCAAATGCGCCAATTTCGCCCAATCCTTTGAACAAATGCACGGGACAAGCCGCACGATTTGCGTAGTCTTCGATAATCGGACTCACTTCTTGTTTGACCCACGTTTGGACGGCTTCCCGCGCCAATTTGTGTTCGTCGGTCAACAAATCGTCCACGCCGTAATAGTCGTGGTGTTGGTAACGGTCGGCTTTTGTCACGCGTTTCGCGGTAGCTTGACCGTTTAAAGTTTCAGTTGCAATGGACATGATAAACGTTGAATTTGGTAGTAAAAGATTAAGTTTAGATAAACGTAGCGCGACTTTAAAGTCGCGTTACTAAAATTTTTAGTTTTTAATTTCCAAAGAGACCCCTCAGTATAAAAGGTGTTTTCTTAGAATTTCGATGCAAAACTACGGTTTAAACAGCAATTTCGCTATTGAGTTGCGTAAGATTTATTTAATTGCGTAGAGACTTTGCGAAATACAATAAGCCACAATTTTAGGGACTTAATTTTTCGAGGTTAAAAAAAATGAAGATTTGACAACTTTCCCAAAGCTATAGTATCTACACAGATTTTGGAACCACCTTGTGAAACACCTATCATTCCCGATTCTTCTTCGGGAATGATAGATGTCTTGTAGAACTTGTGTAGATACTATAACTTCCCCAAAGTTGTCAAATCTAAGGTATTTACATTTTAGCCAACTTTTTTTTCAAATTAGCCTTACCAAGCGCTAAAAAAGAACGTCCTTTGCACGCTTTTTAGAAAAACGAATCACGAATCAAAACAAACAGCGTATTATTTTGGCGGGTCTCTATATTCACATACCTTTTTGCAGAAAAGCGTGTCATTACTGCAATTTCCATTTTTCGACGTCGATGAAGTCGAAGTCCGAACTCGTTGTGGCCATTGCCGAAGAACTGGATTTGCAAAAAGATTACCTCAAAAATGCGCCTTTGGAATCGATTTATTTTGGCGGCGGAACCCCCTCAGTATTGACGGCTTCCGAACTCAATTTTTTGTTCGACAAGATATACACGCTCTACAAAATTGCGCCAAACGCCGAAATTACGCTTGAAGCCAATCCCGATGATTTGAGTTCGGATTATCTAAAAAGCCTCCGCAATGACACGCCGATTAACCGCTTATCCATTGGTATTCAATCGTTTGCGGAAGAAGACTTGCGGTGGATGAACCGCGCCCACAACGCGATTGAAGCGCGCACGTGCATTGAGTACGCGCAAGATGCAGGTTTTGACAATTTAACGATAGATTTAATATACGGCTCGCCGACAACGACCGACGAACAGTGGTTGCAGAACCTTCAAATCGCTTTTGATTACGACATTCCGCACATCAGTTGCTACGCTTTGACGGTTGAAGAGGGCACCGCTTTGGACAGTTTTGTCAAAAAAGGAAAGCGTCCGAACGTGGACGATGAGCGCGCGGCAAGGCATTTTGAGATGCTCATGGACGAAATGCGCCGCAATGGTTTTTTGCACTACGAAATCTCGAATTTTGCGCTGCCCGACCGTTTTGCACGTCATAATTCCAACTATTGGTTGGGCGTAAATTATTTGGGCGTCGGACCGTCGGCACATTCATTCGACGGCGTGAGTCGGCAATGGAATGTGGCGCACAATCCGCAATATGTTAAGGCATTGCGGGACGGAAAAGTGCCTTTCACGCGCGAAGATTTGACCGTTGCGCAGCGTTACAATGAATACGTTATGACGACTTTACGCACGATTTGGGGGTGCGACCCGATTGAAATTAATCACCGTTTTGGTAAAGAATATTTGAAACATTTCAATCAAAAAATAATGCAACCCATTCAGAATCAAACGGTTGTAACGGATGGAAAAAAATATTTTTTATCCGATAAAGGTAAATTGCTGGCGGATAGAATTACAATGGAATTATTTTATTGATAGACCACTGATTGAACAGATGCAACTGATTTTTACTGATTTTTTTTTGATTCTTACGGAATGACAAGTAAAAAAATCAGTGTAAATCTGCTTAATCAGCCCAATCAGTGGTCTATCTAAATCAATACAAATCATGGAATCGAAAAGACAAAGACAAGTATGCGAACTCATCAAACGGCATTTCAGCGAATTGATGCAGTACGAAGCGACAAATATCTGCGGACGCGGCGTGTTGACGACCGTCACGGGCGTGAAAATCTCGCCTGATTTGACGTCGGCGCGCATCTATTTCAGTTTTCTTGGCACCGAAAACAAGCAAGAACCCTTGCTAATGTTGCGCGAAGAAACCGTCATGTTGCGCCAAAAACTCTCGCAACGCATCAAAAAACAAGTGCGTATTATCCCCGCCATCGATTTTTTCCTCGACGATATGATTGACGAAATGTACAAAGTCAACGAGATGATGCAACGTTTGGACAGCGAAGGGCAGTTTGGTGGACCAGAAGACAGGTAAACGGAGTACCTTTATCGTAGGCGGACAACTTGATGTGGATTTAAAACCCTACATCAAGTTTTTTTTTGCTTTGGACATTAATTTTCCATAACTTTGCAGTACGGAGATGAAACCGTGTTTAAACCAAACATTCGCAGATGTTAAAGCGAGTCCACATTCGCAGATGTTAAAGCGAGTCCACATTCGCAGATGTTAAAGCGAGTCCACATTCGCAGATGTTAAAGCGAGTCCACATCGAGAGCTGCTAAACTTGGCAACAGACGCAGGCGTAAAGCGTTTCCACACATTCAAACGGTGACTCGAAAGAGCCGCCGTTTGTCTTTTTAGCGCCAAAATGGCTTTTCCCGAAAAATATCGGATGCCGTAAAGACGTCATGTACTGAGGGGTCCCTTTTTTGAATTAAAAATGTCGTTGCGAGGCAAGAAGCAAACTAATTAAGAATTAAAAATGGCGGAGATTGGTATGAAATCAAATAAATGCGTCACTTTTGGCAATTACTTTTAACGTTACAGCTCATTTTTTTTCACTTCTTAAAACTCAAAATTGCGTAATGAAACAAATAATTTTCACCACCGCTTTAATCTTAGGTTTTCTTTTTTTTGCGTGCAAAGAAACGCCAAAACCCGTCGATAATGCTGCAATCACGGCTCAAAAAGCCTTAGATTCTGCCGCAACCCGCGCTTTAGAAGCGGTAGCCGCTGTGCCGACAATAGCGCCTGATTCACTCGTTATTACGGTTGATTCCGTGGGCAAAGTGATGATGGGCAACGTAGAAGTTAAAGATATGGACAACTTGGCAAAGTTGCTCGTTGACAGCAGCAATGCCTTGAAAAAGACATTCGGCAAAGCGCCAAAAGCCATTGTTTGCAAATCAAACGGCGCAATGATGGGCGTTCGCGGCGCCGTTCGGGATGCGATTGACGACGCGCAAGATTCTTTGAAAAAAGAAAAAAAATAGGGGTTTACAGTTGAAACATCGGCGAGGTTTGAAACGTCGCCGATGTTCTTTCTTGAAAATAGGACCCCTCAGTATAAAATGCGTTTTGAGCATTTATCCATTAATTTATTAAAAATAATTCACTAAAAAGTAATAAATGTTGCCTGAAACAACGTCCGATATAACGCTCAAAACGGTTGGCAATACGGATTTAAAAATCGAAAAGAATGCCTATTTAAAATGGTTTTTTCTCGGCATTTTAATGATGGGCATCGGCTGGCTATTGGGCAGTTTGCTCTTTCCAACGCCTAAAACGCCGCCGATATTCAATCCTAAAAAAGGCGCTTATCCGTTGACGTATCAAGGTGTGAATTTTGATATTTACAACGTGCCAATGGTTCAAAATGGACTAAAATTGTTGTCGGTTGACAACCAAAGAGTGCCGTTCCGCGATGTCAAAACGCTAAAATCTTATCTTGAAAACCGACGCCAAAAACTCGTTTTCGCCATGAACGCGGGTATGTACACGACCGAAAACTTGCCAAAAGGCGTGTATATTGAGCAAAAACGAACGATTTTTCCGTTGGATACGGCGCAATCGGGTTTTGGCAATTTTTATCTACAACCCAACGGCGTCTTCGCTTTCGACGATACGAGTGCCGTGGTTTTGGACACGCAAATTTTTCAAAAGCAACTTAAAAACTACAACTACGCCACGCAATCGGGACCGCTTTTGGTCATCAATAATGCGATAAATCCCGTCTTTACACCCGACTCAAAAAGCCTTTATATTCGCAACGGCGTGGGCATTACGCAAGGCGGAAAAATTGTATTCGTTATTTCCAATCAGCCCGTAAATTTCTACCTTTTTGCCCAATTATTCAGAGACGAATTGCACTGCCCGAACGCTCTATTTTTGGATGGTGCGATTTCAAAAATGTACGCCCCCGAGATAAATCGCTTTGATGTGAATGGCGATTTGGGACCTTTTGTCGTGTTGGTAAAGTAACGCGACTTTAGGGTCGCGCTACATTGGGACCCCTCAGTATGAACGGGGAAAATGGGTTATTTTCTATTAAATTAACGCATTTTCGTATGAAAATCAATCATTTCAATCATTTCAACCATTAATTCTGCACCATAAAATGCGTTTTCTCTTTTTATTTATTGCCCTTTATTTGCCCAAAATGCTGTTCGCACAATTCGATATGACGGATTATGCAAGTCAAAATGTGCAACGCACGCAAGAGGAATTTCTAACTCAATTTCCGTATAAAACCTATCTGAAAAACGTGCCTTTCACGGATTTTAAAATTCTCGAAATGCACCGCGATTCGCTCAATGCGGACACATTGCGGCAGGGTTTGGGCGATGAATTTTTGTACGCTTTGGGCGACAATTTTTTAAAAATTTATCCCATTTCACCGTCGCTCCAACAACTCAATGCGAAGATTGCGATTGGCGAAAAATATTTGTCAAAAAAGACCGACATCACGGGTGCAGACGCGGAAATTTATCAACTCATCGGCTATTTTTTGCTCGGCAAAGTGGCGCAAAAGATTGAAGCTGAATTTAAAGCGGGCAAATTTGACATCACACAACCCGAAAATGAGGCGATTATTGCGCGTTTGGCACGCAATAAAGTGTTTTTATCCATTGATAAAAGCGATTGGGACAAAATGCTCGCGGCGGTTCAAAAGGGGCAGTGGAATTATATTTGGGATAGAGTTAATAAAAAAATCAGCGAATACAAAGGCGAAGGAACGGCGGTAAACAAGCTAAAATTGGGCGGATTTAAGAGCAAAACCCAAGAAGGCGTCGAAATTTATGCGATTCGAGAAGCCGATAAAACCGTCGGATACAGTATTTGGATGCAACGCCCGACGGTCAAAGTTGCCTATTTTGCATCCGGAAAAGCCTACGAACGTTATACGTCATTTGCCAAAAATGTGGGCAACAGCGACTGCATTTTAGCCACAACGGGCGGTTTCACAAACGCTCAAAAACAACCCGAAGGCTTGACAATTGACAACGGAAAAATGGTCAATGCCGTTTTGAAACCCGAGCGACACGCCTTGGTAATTGTTGAAAAAGACGGCAATATGCGCGTAGAAAACCTCAAAAAAGGCTTTTTATTGCCCTCAACGCAGCGACAAATTGACCCATTGAGTAGTCTCCGCGATTATTCGGCACTCGTCAGTTGGGCGAAAGCGAGTGGCGCGACGTTGTTTCAAACCCAACTATTGGCGCACAACAATCAAGCACTCATCGAACTCTCCAAAGCCCCAAATCAACTCCGCGAACGCCGTTTATTGGTGATGATTTCGGACGCAAACGGCGCATTGCACAACGTTATTTTTTCCATCAATGTCAATAAAAATCTTGCCGTCATAACGGAAGAAATATTTGACGTGATGAAGCTTCGCAACAAAAAAGTGGAAGCGATTTTGAATCTCGACGTCGGTTCTTACAATATTTTGCGCGTTATGGATGCCAATGGAAAAGAAGTTGGTGCGTTACGGGGACCCGTGAGCATTTATAAGGCGACGAATTTGGTGGTGTTTTATAAATGAGGGACCCCTCAGTATAAGTACCTTTTTTTTCAAAAAAAACCTTATTTTTGTGCCTAAAATCGTTTATAAAGACAATAATCAGCTTAAAATAATACTTCAAACGTTCGTATTTTAATGAATAAGTTCACCCAATTAGCAACGCAGTTAAGTCAATTTCCTATCATTCAAGATGTCGTTGAAAAACAGCGACAAGTGGCGACTTTGCGTCCTTTATCGGCGGATTTAGAAGGGCGAATTATGCAAAAATTGCGTTTAGAGTGGAATTATCACTCCAATGCCATTGAAGGCAATGCGCTGTCTTATGGAGAAACAGTGACCTATTTGATGTATGGTTTGACGGCAAAAGGGAAGACTTTAAAAGACCATTTGGACATTCGCGGACACAACGAAGCGATTTATTTGTTGTTGAATATGGTCAAAGACGAGCGCGGTTTTTCGGAAGCCGATATTAGAGAATTACACCGCATTATTTTAGTCGAAGCGTATTATTCAGATGCCATTACGCCAGATGGACAACGCACTAAAAGATTAATCCAAATCGGTCAATACAAAGAGCAACCCAATCATGTGATTACGCCCACGGGTGAAACACATTATTACGCAACGCCCGAAGATGTGCCGATTTTAATGGGCGAATTGATGCAATGGTTCAATGCTGAAAAAAATAATCCACACATACACCCCTCAGTATTAGCCGCTATTTTTCACCACCGTTTCGTCGCTATTCATCCGTTTGATGATGGCAATGGGCGTCTTGGACGTATTTTAATGAATTTAATTTTAATGCAAAAAGGTTTACCGCCTGCCATCATAAAATTAAAAGACCGTCAAGATTATTATGTCGCTTTGAACAATGCCAATGCGGGTAATTATGATCTATTGGTGGATTATGTCGCCAACTCATTAAAAGATTCTTTAGATATTTATTTGCGGGCTGCAAATGGAGAAAAAGTAGAAGAAATAGGCGACATTGACAAAGAAGTATCCTTGTTTGTCAGAAGTTTTGGGGACAATAAATCGGCATTAATTGAAAAAAGCGATGAAGTGATTTACACTGTTTTACAAAATAGTATTTTTCCGTTTTTAGAGGTTTTGATGCGTAAATTAGAAAATTTTTCGCCTCTTTTTATGCGTAAATCAAAGATTTTGCAATTATTCGGACATCAATATGATGTGGACAATAACGGTAGTAATTTGCTTTCAGCATTAAATAAATATAGAAACACACAATATAAAATTGGTAGTGGTTCCGTCGGATTTCATCACAATTTTGAAATATTTAACAAAGGACAAAATCCGTTTGATTTTCAAGTTTCTGTTTATTTTAGATTTGATAAAATGCAATACACTCTTTTAGGTGGTGGGGTAAAAGAACAGTCTTACGCTTATTCTCAATTAATTGACCCGACTGAACGGCTTGAATTAGTTGAAAAAATTGTGAAGGAAACAATGAAAGAAATTCAAGCGAAACACACTTCTTGATGCATTTTTTAATGTTGAAAAAGCTATTTAAACGCGATTTTTCGGCATTTATACTGAAGGGTCTTTTCTTGGCGACTCTTTGACATTTTTTTTAAAATCTTAATTCATACTAAAATGAAAGAAACAGCAATTCATTCAGAAGGTCAATGTGCCTATTGCAAAGAAATTTTTGCCCAAAAAGAGATGTCGAAACACTTGGCAACGCATCTCAAAAAAATGGCGACTGAAAAGCCTTCACGCGACAAATCTTTTCACATTACCGTGGGAGAAGGTCCATTTTTTCTAAATTTATTGATTGACGCCGATGCGCCGTTGAATTTTTTAGACGATTATCTGCGCGCAATTTGGTTGGAATGTTGCGGACACATGAGTACTTTGATGGATAAATCCAAGAAGTACGAATTTAGCGACGACGAAGAAGATATTTGGGGGAAGATATGTCTCAAACGGCAAAACAAGTCTTCAAAAAAGGTCAAAAACTCAATTACGAGTACGATATGGGTTCGACTACGACGTTGGAAATCAAGGTTTTAGATGAATACAGCATACTGCCACGAGAGGGCGTACAATTGTTGTCGCGCAACGAACCTTTGAAGCTTCTTTGCCATGTTTGCAACGAAAAACCCGCCTTCAAGATGTGTTCGGTTCATGGTTGGGACGAACCTTCTTTGTTTTGCAAATCCTGCATTCCTAAACATAAAAAAGAATGTCCCGATTTTGCGGACTACGCTGCCATGCCTTTGCCGAATTCGCCCCGCATGGGTGTTTGTGGTTATGAAGGTGGACAGATTGATAAAAAGCGAGACGGCGTATGGAAAGAAAAGTCGGTCAAAACCGCTTGACCGCCCATCGTATTTGACCGTTATTTATCAAAAGATTGATTTTAGGGACCCCTCAGTATAAATGTTCAAAAAGCCACTCAAACGCGGGTTTGAATGACTTTTTGAGCGTTTATACTGAGGGGTATTCCTAACATTTTTTTTTTAATATTTCCAAACCACTTTTATTATGATTTCAAATTATTGCAACGCATTATTTTATATTTTTTTAATCTTTTCTGTAAATGGTTGTACCAATACTCAAGTACTCAGTCATTCAGTTACAACTGCTAATGAATTAATTGGGAAGTCATATTTAGCAAATGATTTTCGCAAAAAAACGCTCATAGATGGCTATGAGGACGTAGGAAGCGCGGTATTATATGTAGATAGGAAGATAACTGATTATGCTTACACGCATTTGACGGATACTTTAAACAAGAAGAATATTATCATTTTTGAACATCAGTTATCGAGAGTGGAGAATAACATAAATTGGAAGATTATTGATGTTTTAGAACTTAAAGATTTACCTAAAAATCAACAATTGAATCGTTTGTGTCACTATAAATTAGGCAATGAAAATGAACAATGTGTCGCAATTAGTGGAATCAAGACAGGCAAGTTGTATGATTTTCAAGTGTTTAATGTCTGGATTTTTGATATAAAAAATGAGAAAATAATTAAAGGGAATATTAAAAAATGTGAATGTTTCAAAGAAGATGAAGAAGAGACCGATTAAATATTTTCTACTCATGCATTCAATAAAAACCTACATTTGCCAACTATTTTTCACTTAAAATTCTACCAAAACGATGTACAACAGAATCATTACAACCATTTTCATCATAACGACGCTTGGCGTCGCGCCTATTAACGCGCAAAGTCTGTCAAACAACAATCAAAAAGCAATGAACGCTAACGCTAATTTAGAGCCTATCAAACCCGTTTACGACTACGAAACTGTCGTCGGCGACCCAATTGGAACGAAGATTTATACCCTCAAAAACGGGTTGAAATTGTATTTATCCGTCAATAAAAACGAGCCGCGTTGCTATACAAATATCGCTGTTCGCGCAGGTTCTAAACAAGACCCGGCGGAAACGACGGGACTTGCCCATTATTTGGAACACATGATGTTCAAAGGTACAAGCCAAATTGCGTCTTTAAATTGGGCAAAAGAAGAAGCGGTTTTGAAAGAAATTGCGGATTTATACGAGACCCACAAGAAGGAAACGGACCCCTCAGTACGAAAGGCACTTTACGCCAAAATTGACTCCGTTTCTAATGCTGCCGCGAAATTGGTGGCGGCAAATGAGTACGACAAGCTCGTGTCGTCGCTCGGTGCGAAGGGAACGAACGCTTATACGAACAACGAATCCACGGTTTATGTCAATGATATTCCGTCGAATGAACTCGAAAAATGGTTCAGTTTGGAAGGCGAACGCTTTAAAATGGTCGTTTTGCGCTTGTTTCATACTGAATTGGAAGCCGTTTATGAGGAGTTCAATATCGGGCAAGACAACGACGGTCGCAAGGTGTATCAAGGCATGATGTCGGGTTTGTTTCCGACGCATCCTTACGGCACGCAGACGACAATCGGTCGCAGCGAGCATTTGAAAAGCCCGTCGCATTACAATATTCTCAACTATTTTAAGCAATACTACGTGCCAAACAACATGGCAATCGTCGTGGCGGGCGATTTTGACCCCGACAAAGTGGTCGCTTTGGCGGAATCTAATTTTGGCAGCTACGAACGTAAGGAAGTGCCGCCGTTTACCTTTGAAAAGCAAGATATACTGAGGGGTCCTAAAAAAACCGAAGTTTTTGGACAACAATCATCGTCGGTTCAGTTGGCGTGGCGGATGGAAGGGGCGAACACGACGGACGCAGATTTTGCGGGAATGTTGACGACGATGCTCTACAATCGGCAAGCGGGATTGATTGACCTTGACCTTGTGCAGCAACAAAAAGTGTTGGATGCGTCGGCGGGTGCAATGAATTTGGCGGATTATTCGGGTTTTATCCTGTCGGGTCGTCCTCGAGAAGGACAGACTTTGGAAGAAGTTGAAAAACTGTTGGTCGAGCAAGTTCAGCGTTTGAAAAAAGGCGATTTCCCCGATTGGTTGCAAGCTGCCGTGATTAAAGATTACAAATATGGTCAAATCAAAAGCTACGAAAACAATGCGTCCCGCGTTAGTTCCATGACCGATGCTTTCGTAAAAGGCGTAAAATGGGGCGATTACATATCTAAAATTGAGCGTATGCAAAAATTGACCAAAGAACAATTGGTCGCTTTTGCGAATAAATATTTGACCGAAAATTTCGTCACCGTTTACAAAAGAACGGGCGATGATAAAAATATTGTGAAGGTTGAAAAACCGAAAATCACGCCCGTTTCGTTGAATCGCAAAGACAAATCAGCGTTTGCGGAAGCGTTTTTTCAAGAAGAAAGCCCGCGTTTGACACCCGAATTTGTGGATTTCAAAAAAGCGATTTCAACCTCAAAATTGAAAAGCGGCATCCAACTCGATTACATCAAAAACACGACAAACGAGACGTTTTCACTCTATTACATCGTGGAAATGGGCAGACTCGCTGACCCAAAGTTGGCATTGGCAATGACTTATCTGCCGTTTTTGGGAACCGATAAATACACCGCCGCGCAGTTGCAACAAGAGTTCTACAAACTCGGTTTGTCGTTCGACGTGTTTTCAAACGACGACCGCAGCTATGTGACTTTGAGTGGTTTGGAGGAGTCATTTACTGAGGGGGTCAAATTGTTCGAGCATATTTTGAAAAACGTCAAAGCGGATGATAAAGCCTTGACAAATATGGTTGCCGACATCTTATCGAAGCGGACAAATGACAAAAAAGACAAACGCATTATTCTCCGCAATGCGATGAATAACTACGCAAAATACGGCAAAACGTCGCCTTTTACGGACGTTTTGAGCAAGGAAAACCTTGAATTGTTGAAAGGCGACGAATTGGTGGAGAAGATTAAAGGCTTGACAAATTTCGACCACCACATTTTTTATTATGGTACAAAAGCCGTGACGGACGTCTCAAAAATCATGGATGCAGAGCATAAATCGCCTAAAAAATTGAAGACGATTTATTCTGCGAAAGATTATCCTGAACTCGATATTCCGAAGGATAAGGTGATTTTCGTGCATTTTCCGATGGTTCAAGCCGAGATTTTGATGGTCTCGAAAGGCAACGAATACAACGTGAATGAGCAAATTATGTCGAGTTTTTACAACAATTATTTTGGCAGTGGTTTGTCGAGTATTGTGTTCCAAGAAATCCGCGAAGCCCGTGCTTTGGCGTATTCTGCGAACGCATTTTACGCAACGCCGTCAAAATTGGGCAAAGCACACTACTACAATGCCTACGTTGGCACGCAATCTGACAAAATGAAGGAGGCAATCACGGCAATGCGCGGCATCATTGACTCAATGCCGATTAGCGAAAATCAAATCGGACAAGCCAAAGAATCGGTGCTAAAAATGATTGAAAGTGAGCGCATTACGAAGGCAAATATCTATTGGACTTATCGCGCAAATGTGGATAGAGGCATCGAAAACGACATTCGTCAAGCGCAATATGAAGTCATAAAAACGGCATCGGTGGACGATTTGAAGGATTTCCAACAGAAATACGTCAAAGGTCGGGCATACACAATCTTGGTTTTGGGCGACCGTTCAAAAGTGAGTTTTGAGTATTTGCAATCGTTGGGCGAGGTGAAGGAATTGAGTTTGGAGGAAGTGTTTGGGTACTAATTCTTCAAACTTTAAATTTCAAACTCAAAAAGGGACCCCTCAGTACAAAGCCGTTTTTTGCGCAATTTTGCGACAAAAAACGGCTTTTATACTGAGGGGTCCTTTTTTGTGATAGGGACGTAGAAAAAGGTGGCATAATCAGTTAAAAATTTGAGAAAATCTTTAAAAATGGGCAATTTGCCTATATTTGTTCTCTAAAAGTAAAAAATATGATAAGAATACCTTATGGTAAAAGTGATTATCGGACGATGGTGGAACAGAAATACTTCTACCAAGACCGTACATCCTATATCCAAACGTTGGAAGAATGGGATTCTACGTATCTTTTGTACCTCCGTCCGCGTCGTTTTGGCAAAAGTCTGTGGCTTTCGGTACTGCGTTATTATTATGGATTGGAACACCAAGCGGCGTTTGAAACGCTTTTTGGGCAGACGTTTATTGGCAAAAATCCAACGCCCGAAGCCAATAAATACATGGTGCTTAATTTTGATTTTAGTGGCATCAATACGTCGTCGGAACTGGGTGTTTCGGGCGGGTTTGTAAGTAGTGTTAAAATAGGTATATCTAACTTTTTAAGCAAGTATGATGCGTTTTTTTCTAAAGAACAAAAGCAACTCATTTTGCAAAACAAAGAAGCCAATGAACTGATGAAAGCCCTTTTTGCGTGTCATTTGGATGGCAACATAAAGCCCAAAATCTATATTTTAGTTGACGAATATGACCATTTTGCCAACGAATTGATTTCGTTCAATTTTAACCATTTTATGGAAATTGTTACTCAAAATGGCTACGTTCGTAAGTTTTATGAGACGATTAAAATTGCGACTGGACAAGGACAAGTTGAGCGGATTTTTATGACAGGTGTGTCGCCAATCACGGTTGATAGTTTGACAAGTGGCTTCAATATCATCTCAAATATTAGCCTAACACCAACTTTTCACCAAATGTTGGGCTTCAATGAAAAGGAAGTTGAAGGAATTTTGGCGGGTGTAGAGATGCCTACGGAAGATATACCCGCAACGCTCAACGATATGCGCTTGTGGTATGATGGTTATTTGTTTAGTGCCGAAGCGCCCGAACATTTGTATAATCCGAACATGGTTTTGTATTTTGCGAGCGCTTATAAAACGACGAAACGCTATCCTGAAGATATGCTCGACCCAAATATTGCTTCTGATTATGGTAAGATTAAGAAAATATTTAACATACAAGGCAAAGCAGACCAATACTTAGTCGTGTTAGAAGATTTATTGGAAAGCGGCGAAGTGAAAGCAACTTTAACGGGACAATACAGTTTTGACCGTGGGTTTTCGCAAAATGACCTTGTAAGTCTGTTGTTTTACATGGGTTTTTTGACAATTGTGGATAAACAATTGTCGCATTACACATTTGGTTTTCCCAATTATGTGATTAAAAAACTTTACGCGGATTACTTTTTTGACTCCATTTTAGAAAAAGCGCACTTGCCGATTGACAACCGACCCGTCAATGAAGCCATTATAAACATGGCGCAGACGGGCAATCCTAAGGCATTTTTTGAGCAAGTTCAAGGCATTTTGAAATATTTTTCAACCCGTGATAAGGCACATTTTAATGAAAACACGTTGAAAGCGACGATTATGAGCCTACTTCATCAACAAAAATTCTATTACATCCATTCGGAGTATGAAACGAATTGGACGTACATGGATGTGTTTTTGGAGGCAATACGCGGGCAAAAGCCGAATTATGAAGTGGCGATGGAACTAAAATATGCGCCCAAAGGTGGCAAAACTGCCGTCGAAACGCTGTTTAAACAAGCAACAACGCAACTGCAAGGGTATTTGGACACGCCAAAATTTAATGAGCGAACGAATATTAAGTCGTTTGCGGTCGTCGTTGTAGGCTATAAATTGGTATGGCGACCGTTCTGATTGATTCGACCTAAGAAAAGGGACCCCTCAGTATAAAGCCGTTTTTTGCGCGATTTTGCGCAAAAAACGGTTTTATACTGAGAAGTCCTTTTTGATTTTCAATTTAAACAATGACGCTTTTATCGCCATTTTTTATCATGAATTTACGGGCAGGCTCTTCAAAAGTTAGGTAACAAAGACGCGCAAAAAATAGGACCAAACAGAGAAATAAAATGCACACAATGGTGCCTGTTGAATGACGCCTAAATCCTTACCGCGATGCCGCGCTTGGTCAAATACTTTTTCAAGTCCAAAATCCCGATTTCTTTGAAGTGAAAAATGCTCGCTGCCAACGCTGCATCGGCGGACCCCTCAGTAAAAGTATCGTAAAAATGGTCCATATTGCCCGCGCCGCCCGACGCAATAACGGGGATAGAAACGCTCGTTGACATCTGTCTCAAAGCGGTATTTGCAAAGCCTTGTTTAGTCCCATCGTGGTTCATCGAGGTGAATAAAATCTCACCGCCGCCGCGTTCGGCTACTTCTTTTGACCAATCAAAAAGGTCAATTTCTGTCGCAATTCGACCGCCATTCAAATGCACAAACCATTGATTATCAACAATTTTTGCGTCAATCGCCACCACAACGCATTGAGAACCAAAGGCCTTTGCCAACTCGTTAATCAACTCGGGACGCCGCACGGCTGCCGAATTAATTGACACTTTATCGGCACCCGCTTCCAGCAAAACGGAGACGTCGGCAACCGACGAAATGCCGCCGCCGACGGTGAATGGAATGTCGATATTGCGCGCAATGCGGGTGACGAGTTCGGCGAAGGTTTTGCGCTTTTCGACGGTCGCCGTGATGTCCAAAAAGACGAGTTCATCGGCGCCATTTTCGGCATACCAACTGCCCAATTCAACGGCGTCGCCCGCGTCGCGCAAGTTCTCAAAATTAATACCTTTGACCGTCCGTCCATCCTTTATATCAAGACAAGGAATAATGCGTTTTGCTAACATTTTATTAGAATTAAAAATTACAAACACGAGTGCATTTAGCTACGAATTGAACGGATTAAAATGCAGTCATCGTAATCCGTAAATCCGTAAAATTCGTAAATCCGTAGCTAAAAATTAATCACGGGTAAGTAATTATGAATTAAATTAATTGGAAATTAGTAAATTAAAGCGCAATTTTAGGCAAAAAACGCTTATCGTGTTAGATTTGATGGCTTTTTAAAATTGCCCATTCTGAAAAATAAATAACAATGAAAAATAAGAAAAACAATTGGTTAGTCAACCGCATTGCGTTCAGTTTCAAACAAACGCCGCGGCGGATTGTGCGTTTATTCACCCTTTGGTGGGCGCCTTTTTACCGTATTTATCCAACTTCCATCAAGATTCAAGCGTTCGCGTGGTCGCTTTTTGATGCTCTTTTTGTGTTCGATTTTTTAGAAATCGTGAACAAATTAGCGCGTCCGCACGTCCGAACATTCACGGACGTCGAAATACTGAGGGGGTCTAAAATGTTTGAAAATACGCTCGATTTTTCACTCGTTTTGCTCGACAAACGCTCGATTCCCGTGCGGCGCGGCTTCGCTTATGCCTTCGTGACGTTCAACACGATTAATTGTTGGAAACCGATTCCCGCCGACGTTTTTATTCATGAATTGACGCACGTTTGGCAATATCAAAACTTCGGCGCGGGTTATATTGCCGCTGCTTTGTATGCCCAAAAAACGCCCGCGGGTTACAATTACGCTTATACTGAGGGGTGGTATTTGTCGGAACATCTATTGGCATTTAACGCCGAACAACAAGCCGATTTGGTCCAAGATGCCTACCGTTTGCAAAAAAAACAATCCGTTCAATGGCACCGAGCAATCGCCAACGCTGACGAAATTGGACGCCTTGCGCACACTGTTTTGACATAATGTCATGCGAAATCACGTAAAAAACGACACAATGGCAGATAAAAGCGCTCGGCATTGCGTTTGCAGTGAGGGCATCAACAACCTCAACGCTCAACAAAAGAGCGCAATTCAGGGTTTGGACAATAATTTTTAATCTGAAAAATACACGTAAAATATGACGACTAAAATAGAAATCTCGAAAGATTTATTGGCTCAAATTGACTTTGCAAACACGGTCAACGGCGGCATCGCGCAGTTCACAACGCAGGCTTGGAAAGAGGAAAAAGGCTACCGTTTGACGGTGGACGCGCCGAGCATCAATCCCGAAAATATCCACATCGAAGCGGCAAATCAGCGCTTTATGGTCTATTATTTTCTGCCCGTTTTGGGCGGCGAGCAAATGTTGCCTTATTTTTTGGTCAATTTGCCGCTTGCGCCCGAAGTCGATGTTGACCGCATTTCGGCGCGTTTCGCCGACGGAAAAATTTACATTCACGCGCCATTTAACGATTGGGCAAAAGGCGAAAGAAGGGAAATTGACATGGAGTTTTAAGGTAATTTTTTAATTCATAGTAAATACACGATGGATTAGAACAGGCAATCGTATTTATGCGATGAATGAATAAAATTGAGAAATATGGTTTAACTTATTTAGCATTAAAAACGGAGCGCAACCGAAAGGCTGTTCTCCGTTTTTTTTTGCGTTTAAAGATTTGATAATTTTTCAAAAACTGTTAAATCTAACGTCTAAAACACCTTCGATTGTGCCTCTGCATACGTTTTATAGACCTCAAAATAACGCGCGAAATACTTGCCGATAATGTCAAATTCAAGATTAATCGTGTCGCCTATTTGCAATTGACCAAACGTTGTATTGTCGAAAGTGTAAGGAATAATGGCGACCGAAAATGTGTCATAAGTGGGTGAAACGACCGTCAAACTTGTGCCGTTGATGCAAATTGACCCCTTGTCAACGACAAAATACTGAGGGGTCGGTTCAAATCGGAACGTAAAAAACCAAGAACCGTCGCGGTCTTCGCGCCCAATGCACACGCCCGTTGTGTCCACGTGACCCTGCACAATATGCCCGTCAAGGCGCGCTGAAGCCAACATTGCGCGCTCCAAATTGACGGTGCTACCGACTTGCCAACTGCTTAAATTTGTTCGATTGAGTGTTTCTTCAATCGCCGTAACTGTGTGATTATCAATTGATTGTCTCGTGACGGTCAGGCAAACGCCTTCGTGTGCGAGACTTTGGTCAACCTTCAATTCTTTCGATAAACTCGACGCAATCGTGATGTGAACATTGGTGCCTTCCGTCTCGATGCGCTCAATTTTTCCGAGCGATTCTATGATGCCTGTGAACATATTTTGAATTAAAAATTAAAAATGATAAATTAAAAATGAGGGCGACTGCGCTTCTTCATAAATTGTAAACAGATGGGCGTAAATTTTAGTTTTAAAAGCGTTATTTTTAGTAAAAAAGGGCTTTTATACTGAGGGGTCCTCTTTAAATTTTTCTTTAAGTAAAATCAAGATTTAATGCTTTAAAACCAGTTGAATTAATGCTTTAAAACCAGTTGAATTAATGCTTTAAAACCAATTGAATTAATGCTTTAAAACCAATTGAATTAATGCTTTAAAACCAGTTGAATTAATGCTTTAAAACCAATTGAATTAATGCTTTAAAACCAGTTGAATTAATGC
>JAYUKJ010000066.1:0-5792 GCA_043764555.1 Saprospiraceae bacterium | reverse complement strand
CGAATGAAACGGCTAAAAAAAAATGGACGCTCCAAATGTTCGGAATAGCTTTAGATATTCATCTAATGTGTCCGCCGTGATTCTGCTTTTTTTGCGTGAAAAATAGGACCCCTCAGTATAAAAGCACGTAAAGGAGTTGAAAATAGATAAAAGCCGCAAATTCGATTTTGCAAATAATTGACAATCAATTCATTGCGCCTTGAAATTTGGAATTTGGAATTTGGAATTTGAAATTTGGAATTTGACATCCTTTCTAAGCCGCCAACACCTTAAAAATCTTGTGCAACAATACGTCTGCCAACCGTTTTTTCGATTCATGTGTCCAACCCGCGATGTGCGGTGAAACTATGACGTTTGGCAACGAAAATAGCTGCTTGTAATCTGAAATAATTGCCGAAGAGGACCCCTCAGTATAAACGGCATTTTGAGCATCAGAAGCCTGAAATTCAGCACCTAAAATCTGAATTTCAGAATCAGAAATCTGGAATTTGGCATCTGGAATTTGGAATTTGGAATTTGGAATTTGAAATTCAAAATTTGAAATAATTTTCTCGTACTCAAAAACGTCCAAACCCGCGCCAATCACTTGCCCTTTTTTCATTGCTTCCAACAAATCCCTCGTTTTAACAACGTTTCCTCTCGATGTGTTTAAAATTAAAATGGGCTTTGCGCAAGCGTCAAAAAAAGCGGCATTCGCCAAATGTTTGGTCGCGTCTGTCAAAGGCAAATGAAAGCTAATAATATCAGATTCACGCTGAATTGTTGCCAAATCCACGGCTTCTATCGTCGAAAACTCATAATTCACGTGGTCAAAATCAGCGCCCAATGTTTTAGAAATTCGACTTTCGACCCCCTCAGTATCAAAGCGCGGATATGCCAATTTCGACGCTTCAGGAAACGGAAATTTATCCAAAAATCCAGTCGGCAAATATTTATCATACACCAAAATCCGAACGCCCAAACCGACCAATTTAGCGGCAAACGAACTGCCCGTGTGCCCAAATCCCACGAGGCCAATCGTTCGTCCGCGCAGCTCAAATCCACGGTTGCGCTCTCTGAACCAGTCAAAGTTTTTAACTTCTAAATCGCTGATAATCAAGTTGTTGGACAGTGATAAAAGCATCCCCAACGCGTGTTCAGCCACCGCATTTCGGTTGCCTTCGGGCGAACTCAAAACCGCCACACCAAACTTATCGGCAGCGGTCAAATCGACGATTTCCATGCCCGAACCAAGCCGCCCGACGAAGCGCAATTTTGGCGCCGCCGCGAACAGCGCGTGGTCAACATTTATCTTTGAATTCACAATCAATCCATGATAATCACCAACCATACGCCGCACTTCTTCGTCTGATGTTTTTGGCAAATACGTGCAGTCAAATCCCGCCGTTTCAAATCCCGTTAAAAGCGACGGATGCACGTCGTCGGTAATCAATATTTTCAATCTTTCGCCCACCATATTTTGTTTTTTTTTGAAAAAAAGGACCCCTCAGTATAAATGCCCTTTTTGCCCTTTTTACGCGTATTTTAAGACTTTTTCTAAACGCAATCCGTGGAAATCAGTTAAATTAGTCCAATCTGTGGTCTAATAAAATCCTATTTCGCCCCCAATCTTTTCAAGCCATCCAACGCCTTATCATAGTCGCTCCGAAACTCCAAAGCCTGCCTAAAATCCGCGATTGCCGCGTCTTTATTGCCCCGTTTTTCTTCAATAAAACCACGAAAATAATACGCTCGATAGAACGTAACCGACTGTTTTGTAATCAAATCGAAGTGCTGATACGCCTTGTCTAAATCATTTTGTTCCAAATATAAAATGCCCAAATTGAACAGCGCATTGGCGTAATGCGGGTCGATTTCCACGGCTTTTCGGTACAAATCCACGGCTTCGGGCGTCTTTTTTTGCAATTGAAAATAATACGCCTTGCCCATTATCGCGTTCAAATCCAACGAATCCAGCAGCAACGCATTATCAAAATAACGCACGGCAAGCGGACTGTTTCGCTTCGTAAACAATTGCCCCAATTCGATAAACGCGTCCTTGTTATCCGCGTTCAAATCGGCCGCTTTTTGGAAGCTGTTAATCGCCTTCGCGTCGTCGCCCATTTCCTTAAAAATCATCCCGAGCATAAAATAACCTTGCGCGTTTTGCGGGTCGCGTTTCATCACTTTTTCGACCGTATTGCCCGCGAAAGCGTATTGTTTTGTTATCAAATACAACTCTGTCAACTTCATCAGCGACGCCACGCTGTCGGGTGCCAACGACACCGCACGCTCCATCGTCGCGACCGCAAGGCGCGACTGCTTGGCATCGAGATAAACATCTGATAAAAAATAGTGATATCCAACGTTCGTAGAGTCCAAAGTCAAGGCGTATTCCATGTCTTTTATCGCAAAATCAAAGCCGCCGATTGCCCCATTTTCGTTGAACAATTGCGCGCGTTTGGCATATAAAGCTGCGTTTTTAGGGCCTTTAAAAATCAATTCGGTCAACGAATCAATCGACTTATTACCCGTTTTGGCGAATTCAACTTTTGGGGTGTCCGACGCATTTTTACACGCAAAAAGCGCCATAAATACGCATAAAAGCGCGGTAATCTTCAAATTTTTCATTCTCTAAAATATGGTTGAAATAAAATTAAGCGGCAAAAGTATATTTTTTCGCGCGAGATTTGGCAACTTTTTAAAAGTTGCCCAATCTTCAAAAAACGCGTGAAAAATCGGCGCTATACTGAGGGGTCCCTCAAAAACCAAAAAGTCATTGAACCAAGCGGCTCAATGACTTTTCTAATCAAAAGAAAATAAAAACTCCTATATAACTCTTTTTAAACTGTTGATAATCAATTGTTTACAAACGACGTTTTGAACAGATAATTTTAATCACATAGTTAGACATAGGTGTTTTCACATAGGTTCACATAGGTTTTATCGTAAAAATCTATGTGAACCTATGTGAAAACCTACTATGTCTAACTATGTGATTAGGGCTGTCTAAGGCGTCTAAGTTATCTGTTTTTACGTTGGCGTCCTTACACGCCCGATTACTATGTGTTAAAAAAAAATATTTGTACCGTCTTTACTTATCTCACACTTCATCAATGAATCTTATTGTTGACATCGGTAATACGCGAACGAAAATCGCTTTTTTTGAAAATAATGAACTGGTCGAGAAAGCGATTCTCGAAAACGGTACGTTAGGGGAATTGTCTGCCGCAACGGCGGGATTGGCGATTGACGGCGCGATTTTGTCCGCAACGGGTTTAGATACTGAGGGGGTCGAAAATTTTCTGAATCAACATTATCCTTTTGTTCGATTTGACCACACGACGCCGATTCCAATAAAAAATAAGTACAAAACGCCTGAAACACTCGGAAAAGACCGATTAGCGGCCGTTATCGCCGCTAAAATGATGTTTCCCAAGGATAATTGCTTGGTGATTGACGCGGGAACCTGCTTGACTTATAATTTCGTTACGGCAAATAATATGTTCATCGGCGGCAATATCACGCCCGGATTGACGATGCGGCTGAAAGCAATGCATCATTTTACGGCAAAATTGCCCGAAATTGAGCGCCATACTGAGGGGGTCGAATTTATGGACATCCTCGGCACGACGACCGAAACCGCCGTGAGAATCGGCGCGCAAGTCGGCGTTTTAGCGGAAGTTGAAGGTTTTGTGGCGCGTTTTATCCGCAATTTTGGCAAAATAAAAGTCGTCCTCACGGGCGGCGACGGCGAATTTTTAATGAAACACGTAGTCCTAAGCGAGCGCTATTTTGAGCGGCATTTGGTCTTAGAAGGCTTGAATCAAATACTGAATTTTAATTTAAAAAAATAGTACAAAATAGGTTGATTCCAAATTTTAGATTTTAGATTCCAAATTCCAGTCCTTAAACTTGGAATTTGGAATTTGGAATTTGAAATCTAAGATAACCTCACCCTTTTCAATGAAGAAATTTCTCATTCTTACAGCCTTGACAATCAATAGTTTAGCTGCTTTTGGGCAAATCACGGATGGTGATTCCAAACCCAAAGAAAACTCACCGCTTTCACGGATTGGACTTGGCAATTTGACCCCT
Organism: Saprospiraceae bacterium; assembly: GCA_043764555.1. GTDB lineage: Bacteria > Bacteroidota > Bacteroidia > Chitinophagales > Saprospiraceae > JAAFJT01. The sequence goes on along the minus strand of JAYUKJ010000066.1, from coordinate 1,715 downwards.
CAGTATTTGGCTTCAAACGCGGGTCTCGGCGGCATGACGGCGGCTTATCGCGACCGTTTTAGCTTCAATCCGTTCAATCCTGCGTCAGTTGCTTCGATGCGCATGACGGCTTACGAAGTCGGTATTTTTGCTAAAAATAACGATGTCAAAAGCGGTACGACGAACGCCTCGGCGTGGAGTGGCAACCTCAATTATCTCGCGCTCGGTTTTCCGACTTACAGCGTTATCAACGAAGTGCTTGACCGCAAAAAACGGGAAATCCGTTGGGGCATGGGTTTCAGTTTGATGCCTTATTCGACGATTGGTTACAACGTTAATTCGACGTCAAAAATCGCTGATACGGTGGTCGTCAACAATTTTTACCTCGGCAACGGCAGCACGTACCGCTTTTTGTGGAGCAACGGCGTGGAATATAAGCATTTTTCGGGCGGTGTCAACATTGGTTTTTTGTTCGGACGCAACAGCGTGAGTCGTCAATTGGCGTTGTCAAACATCGGACCGAGCTACGCCGACAAATTTGATGATACCTATTCGATGGCTGGTTTTTCGTGGAATTTGGGCGCTCAATACGACCTTGTTATCGGTAAAGCGCCCGTAGTTGGCGAAAAAGACAAACAAAAGCACGTCGTTTTCGGCATTTATGGCAATCCCGCGACGCCTTTCGTCACCTCCGCGACGCAATCTTATCAGCGCGTTCAAGGCATCGACACGCTCACGATTGCGGGTTTTGCGGACAAATCAGGCTCAGGCAAATTGCCCGCCGAAATCACAACGGGCGTCATGTACGAAGATGGTTTGAACTTCCGCGGTGGCATCGAATACAAATATTCAAACTGGAGTGGCTACCGAAACGACGCAACAACAACGCAATCGCTCCGTGACGCGGGACTTTTCAGCATGGGCGCCGAGTTCATTTTGGACAAAAGCAAACTCAGGTCGGGCGAAGAAAAAATACGGTATCGCCTTGGTTTCAAAGCGGGTTCAGACCCACGGGTTTTGAACGGCACGCAAGTCTCGGTGTTGGCAGCAACGGCGGGTTTTTGCTTCCCTTTGCGCGTCGGTCGTGGGCAACAAATTTCGTATTTGAACATTGGACTTGAATACGGAAAGTTGGACGCTAAAATCTTATCAGAAACCTATTTTCGCATGAATTTAGGCTTCACGCTGAACGACAATACGTGGTTCTTGAAACGGAAATTTAATTAGAATAGTGAAAGGTTTTCGACAATAAAAAAGCTGTTTGGTTCGGAGGAATCAAACAGCTTTTTTTGTTTGGAGATTAAAGTTGGCAAATCTGGAACAAATGTCAAAAAATAGGACCCCTCAGTATTTTTGATATATTTCTATTTTATAATCAATGCAATATGTGCCATCTACCCCATTTAAGTTATTTTGTAACTTCTTTATTTTATTTAACTAAATTGTTATACAAATATCAAAAAGCCTTCTCTACATTCACACATCTAAACTGTACACAATGATGAATGAAACAATAAATACATATTCGACCTTTGCCGTTCGACCTTTGCCGTTCGACCTTTGCCGTTCGACCTTTGCCGTTCGACCTATGCCGTTCGACCTATGCCGCTGTCATTTCTCCTTTATTACGTTCTCATTGGCATAAGTACCAAAACGCTTTGGGCTGATGTCTTTCCACGTATAAAACCCTCAAAAATGGCTAAAAAGCCGCCGAATACTGAGGGGTCCTTTTTTAA
>JAYUKJ010000065.1:0-1747 GCA_043764555.1 Saprospiraceae bacterium | reverse complement strand
TTGCCGAAATTATCGTCTTCGACCGCGCTATTTCTGCCACAGAACGCGCCAATGTTGAATCCTACTTGGCGATAAAATACGGTGTAACGCTCGGACATGATTACACCAACTCTTTGGGGACAATTATCTACCTCCTCAGTATATTTGGCAATCGAGTGACCGTAATCGGTCGAGAAGACTGCCAAAACCTTAATCAAAAACAATCAAAAAGTGCAGACGCGGGTGATTGGACAATCGGTCTGAAAACCATAACCGCCACAAATACGGCAAATTCCAATGCCTTTGCCACCAATAATACATTCGTCGCACTCGGTGATGACAACGGCAGTATGACCGCCACACCGATTGCCGCAGGCGGTGCGTGTATGCCGCCGCCCGCAACGGATAAAGAAATTCCACGCCATTGGAAAGTCGTTTCGACAGCTTCTGATAGCGTGTTTATGCAAATCCCCACCGCGTCGTTTTCGGGACTCGACTTGAATCAACCGCTTTACATGGTCGTTGCGGATGATGCGGCGTTTACGACTAATCTACGCACCGTTCTGTTAATAAAAAATGGTGCGAACTACGAAAAAAAATGCGTTTTTACGGGGACTCAATACCTAAAAATCATCGGAACGGGTACAACTATAACCTATTGCGCGGGTTCAAGCTATTTGCAATGGTCGGCAAATCCGTGGACGGCGGGCGCGTTGACAAAAACGATACCCCTCAGTAATGGACTCTCCGTAACGACAACGGTGAGCAATCCAAACAGTATTTTGCTCGCGGGTTATCCCAAAATGGTGGGCGGAAATCCTGTTTTATTCATTGCTTCAAACAGTTCGACGAAAGTCGTCACGTGGTCAATGCAATTTAATCAGACCATTGCGGGCGCGGGTTTTTACATTTATGATTTAGATAAATTGTTGACCATCAATGAAAACGTCCAAATCACGGGTTATAACGGCGCAACTGTTGTCAATCCTACTTTGAGTAAATCGCTTTTGTCGCCCGTAACCATCAACAATGCAGCATCAACTGCGAACGGTGCGGTCATTAGTTATTCGACTTATAGCCCCAATGCGCGGGTTTATGTGTCGTTCAATAGTTCGATTGATAAAATTGTGATTACCTATAAAAATAATGCGAATACACTGAGAAATGTAGCCGAATCAATTGCCATCGGCGATGTCTCGATTTATTGCCCCGAGGCTGTTACAGAAGCGGATTTGGTATCCATAAAAAAGATTGCACCAACGGCTACCGTGCGTCAAGGCGACACGATTTCTTACACTTTTAAAATAACCAACGCCGATTGTACGCCTAAAAACATTGACATTGTGGATGATTTGCCAACGGGCATGACGTGGGTAGGCAACTCTTTCACGTCCGCAATAAACGGTGGAACATTCAATAATTACAACAATTCCATTCGTTTTAGTTTATCGAACGTTGCCATTCCCACGGGTGTTTCGACCTTCACACTCGATGCTGTAGCCAATGCTTCTGGAACGAAAAACAATCAAGCGTCTTTCATCGTCAACGGACATCAATATCAATCCGACGACCCCAATCAAGCGACTTATCCCGACCCAACACCTATTATTGTGGGCGCACCGCTTATCACGCCGCCCGTTTCGATAAGCAAAGCCCGAACAAATGCCGTTTTATTAGGTACAGGAATTCAAACGTTTACTTATACGATTAGCAACCTCAGCGCAAGCCCAATAACGATGGATTTTGCCGACCAATTAATAGCAGATAC
>JAYUKJ010000064.1:0-5802 GCA_043764555.1 Saprospiraceae bacterium | reverse complement strand
CCGCGGGAATGGTTTGTTCGATGAGTGTTTCGAGAGAATCGACGCCGATTGCGGCGAGCATTTCGGCAGTTTCGACGGCGTTTGGCCCGATGTGGCGGTCTTGAAAACGGTCGGTTGAAGGCAATAAATTCATAATTGTACGTTTCTCTTTTTTTGAATATAAATTGGTGATTTGTTAAAGCAAGAGCAAAAGTAGTTTTTTAGATTTGACAACTTTCAAAAAATTGCCAAATCTGAAAAACCACGAGCTATAAATAAAAAAACCGCCCTGATTGTTGCAGAGCGGTTTTTTTTAGATTTTATACTGAGGGGTCCCTTTTCTATCGATTACTCCGATTGAACTGCGCCAAAAGGTAGAGAAACGACGCCAAAGCTGCCAAAGCCGCCGCAACATACGTCATTGCCGCCCACCAAAGGGCGTCTTTTGCGCCCGTTTGTTCTTCAACAGTCGTCGTATTTGTTTCTTCCAACCATCTTAAAGCGCGATTTGACGCGTCAAATTCAACGGGCAGAGTAATCAAACTGAACAAGGTAGTTACGCCAAAACAGACCAAAGTGACGAGCATCATCGTCTTTCCGAAAGCCGTTGCCATCAACATAAAGCTGCCCATAAGCAAATATTGTTGCATACTCGACGAGATTTTTACGACCGGCACAATCGCCGAACGGAAACCCAAAGCCGCGTAAGACGTTGCGTGCTGCACCGCGTGACCGCATTCGTGCGCCGAAACTGCCGCGGCCGAGACGCTGCGACCGTTGTAAACCGTTTCGCTCAAATTGACCGTTTTGTCCGAAGGATTGTAATGGTCAGTCAAAAAACCTTCGGCCAATTGCACTTTTACGTCATAAATGCCGTAGTGCCGCAACATGGCTTCCGCAATTTCACGCCCACTCATATTGTTACGCAAGCCAACTTGGCTGTATTGCTCAAACTTAGATTTGAGACGGCTGCTGATGAGTCCGCCGATGGCCGCCATGATAATACCGATTAAATAAAGTCCCATAATGTTTTTTTTATTTTAAGATTAATAATAATTTGTCTGACCACAGATTGCACGGATTTTCACAGATTTAGAAACGCAGATATTAGGTAAATTAGCCCATCTAAATCCGTGGTCATTGGTGCAATTTGTGCGTGCGTTCAATAGATATTTTTTAACAATGCAAATGTAGAAATTGGAAGATTAATTCGTTAACTTTTTTCACGTTAGAATAGTTCAAAACGGCTCAAAAACGAAAAAATACTGAGGGGTCCCTTAAAATAAAAAAAGCCGATGTTGAATAAAAATTCCAAAAGATTAGACGTATCTAATCTTCTAAAATTGTTATGTTCAACATCGGCTTTTTGGCTTTTGATTGGCTTGGATTAATCCCTCGCCGATTTTGGCGCTGCAGCATTGTTGGCACTACCCGATTGCGGCGTGTTCATTAATCCACTGCGTGAATCAGTTTTTTTTTCAACAAAAACGGGGAAAGTTCCGACGCTGTAATGCTGAAAACTGCGGTCGGCACCGATTGGCAATTTATACGTTTTGACGAAGCTCGTCAAAAAAGCCGTCATGTCTTCTGGCTTAAAATTGCGGGATTGTGGTTTTGCATAATAAGCAAGATGGTGAATCGAGCCGTCCTTATTATAAAAAGCGTACATCCATAACTTGATGCCATTCAAGTCATAACCCGTTTTTATGGCGTAACTTTCCATGTGTTTCATCATTTGAATCCACAGGTAATACGTCATGTCCATGTCGTTGCGGCAAACGGCCAACAGCTGCAAATCATGCTCGTTTTTGAGGGCATCGAAAGCGCGGTCGTCTTGTCCGAGCATAAAAACGAGCGGCAATGTGTCATTTGCCGTTGAAAGTGAGGGCAATGTTTTCACAAAAGCCGTTTTTACTGAGGGTTCTGCTTTTGCAAAAAAAGCGACATTTGTCAGAGCTAAAATAATGAGTAGATTCTTCACGAGAAACCAGTTTTTTGATGAATTAATATAAATTTGATGACTTTCACACAGTACAATAAACGCAATTATGACGCCTTTATTGACATTAGTATCGCAAACGGTTTGTTAATGATTGTGAATTTTTCTACAATAGTAAGAGCGTGCGAATAAATGAGTAATGATTAACAAAACAAGTACAAAAATGTTATCAAATACCGTTAAATACCGAAAAATTATCAACAAAAAGCGCGCCGTCAATGAAGCAAACGTTGGGAAAATTTTAAAATTTTTCGGTAAAAAAATACTTGCTGCGCTAAAGGTCTTCAATTTATTACTTATTGGCTCAATTTTAACTGTAAAAAGTGAGCAACTTATTTATTTCAATTGTAAATCGAGCAAAGCTGAATTATATAACTATTTGATTATCAATACTCATTCGGGCGTTTTAAATTTCTTGCCCGTTTTTTTTATTTTCCCTAACCGTCTAATTCTCTCCTATTTATTTGCTTTTATCAGATAAACGAACAACTTTTGTCCCGTAAAGATTTGTTTGTCGTTACAAATCATAAATCAAAACCGTATTTAAATCACGAACTTAATTAATCCAACATGAGCAGAATCTTACTAACTGCCCTATTACTATCCGCATTGGTCGCCTGCAACCAAAAATTGGTCTCAAAGCAGACGCACGCGCAAAAGGAACAAGCCCCAAAAGCCGACCGCAAAAACAAAAGCGACGCCGCCGAAGCAATGGACTTTTGGTCATTTAGCCGCACTTTTCCCGACGGGGTTTTTCGTTCCGACAACCTACAAACAGCTTTCAATCAACGTGAAACGCAATTAGCGCGCGAAGACGACCCAATTTTATTGCCCAATTGGCAGTCTCTGGGTCCCGCAAACATCGCTGGTCGAATGCTTTGCCTTGCCTTTCATCCGACCGATTCACTCGTTATGTGGGCGGGTTCGGCAAGCGGCGGTCTGTGGAAAACAACGACGGGCGGCGCGGGCGCAAACGCTTGGCAACGCGTCAAAACGGGTTTTCCCGTGCTTGGCGTGGCAGCCATCACCGTTTCAAATAATGCCAAAACAATATATATTGGAACAGGCGAAGTCTATGGCTACCGCAACACAAGCGGCAGCGTCGGCATCCGAACGCAACGCGGCAGCTACGGCATCGGCATTTTGAAAAGCATCGACGGCGGCCTAACTTGGTCAAAATCAATGGATTGGGCGCAAAACGATTTGAAAGGCGTTCAGAAAATCGTCCTCAATCCCAAGCGTGAAAACACCGTTTTTGCCGCCACTACTGAGGGGACCTTCCGCAGTTACGACGCGGGCGCAAATTGGTCACTCGTCAAGTCTATGCCGATGGCCGTTGATTTGGAATACGCGCCAAATGATACAAATCGTTTATATTGCACGTTTGGCTCACTCAATAATCCCCAAAATGGCGTGTTTCGCTCACTCGATGGCGGCACAACTTGGACGCAACTGACGAATGGTTTGCCGTCAAATTACACGGGAAAAACACTTTTGGACGTCATTCCGAGTCAACCGAACACTATTTTTGCTTCCGTTGCCAACGTTGAACAACAGATTGGTTTGTTCAAATCGACCGACGGTGGCGATTCTTGGCTCATGATGAATAGTGATAATGTGGCATCTTATCAAGGTTGGTATTCGCACGATGTTGCGATTTGCCCTCAAAATCCTAATATTGTCGTACACGTAGGCATCAATGCTTCTTTTTCATCGGATGCGGGCAGTAATTTTTCGCTCATATCGCTTTGGTACCCGATGCCTTTTGGGCGTACGCTTGATATTGAAAGCAATTACATCCATGCCGACATTCATGCCGTTTATTTTTCACCTTTCAATCCCAATAAAACGTACTACGTTGGTGACGGAGGTATTTATAAAAATGATAATTTCAACCCGCTTCTGCGCGGCTCGGAACTTGTTTTCCAACAAATCAACGGCGGCTTACAAACGACTCAATTTTACGCTAATTTCTCCAATTCACAGCAAGATTCAGCCTTTGCAATCGGTGGAATGCAAGACAATTGGACGGCAATTTACGACGGACAACCCAATTGGTTCCGCGTGATTGGCGGCGACGGCATGTGTACGGCGATTCATCCACAAGACGACAACATCGTTTTTGGCTCAACGCAATACCTAAATATCATGCGCTCAATCAACCGTGGCTCTCAGTTTTTAAGTGCCAATTTGGGGTCGTCGCGCGGGTCGTCGGTTTTCAACGGACCGTTTGAAATCGCGCCGTCAAATCCCAACGTCATGTACGCGGGTGCGGAACGTATTTTACGCTCAACAAACGCGGGTGAGACGTTTGAAGACGGCGATTTTTTTGTTGATTACGGCAACAGCATCAACACGATTGCGGTCAATCCGTTGAACGATAGTTCGCTCTTTGTGGCGACGTTTCCGATAAATCAATTGGTCGCCAAAATCTTTAAAAGTACCGACGCAGGCCGCTCCGTTACGCGGGTTTTAGGCTTGCCGAATCGCGTGTTTACGGACATTGCCCACGCGCCAAAAGATACGAATATTGCCTTTGCAACGCTGGCGGGTTTCGGAACGGCGCACGTGTATCGGACAACGGACGCGGGTCTCAATTGGCAACCTTTTGGCGCGGGTTTGCCCGATGTACCAACAAATACCGTGCTTTTTGACCCCATTTATCCCCAATTTGTTTACGTTGGCAACGATTTAGGCGTCTATTTTTCAGCCGACGCGGGACTCAATTGGCGCCCTCTCAGTAATCAAGGCTTACCCGAAGCGTGCATCGTTATGCACCTGAGTTTGTCACCAAAAAATCGAAAATTGCGCGCCGCAACGCACGGTAACGGCGTCTATGAAATGGATATGTTGTCGCCTCAAAACCTGCGGCAACCCGTCGAAACGGTCTTCGCTTCCGCAACAATGGAAACGACAAATCAGCCGATTCGCACCAATTTTTATTTGAAAAACACGCGCCGCGGCGACACCATTTCTTACGCCCTAACGTCGGCGAGCAACGCACGTTTGCCGATGCCAACGGGTTTGCCAAATGCGACTGTGGCGGTGCCTGATTATCCGTTTCCACATCCGCTGGCGACGGCTTTTAACGATTCCATTTTTACGTTCAAAATCACGCCGACGCGGACGCTTGACCTCCGAGAAGGCATTACCACCTACGATATTGCCTTGATTTCACGCGCAATTTTGGGCGTTGACACCACCCTTTTGGCGTTGCCCTTCAAACAATTAGCTGCCGATGTGAACGGAGATGGCTCCGTCGATGGCGTGGATATTTTGCTGATTCGACGCTTTATTTTGCACATTGACGACGCTTTCTCCGCCGTGCCAGCGTGGGTTTTCGTTCCCAAAACCTATCCGATGCCCGCCGTGGCACCGCGTCTTGCGGAGATTCCGCAGTCTTATTTTTTCAATCCTTACGCCCTGCGCAATCCAAATCCGTTTGGGTTTACGATGGTAAAAATGGGCGATGTCAACAATTCTTACGAGCCGATTGAAGGCGTTAGTGCGCCTCAAAACGGCAGTGCCGAATTGCGCGCCGAAGGTGTTGCGTTGGCAACTGAAAACGTTTTTTTAGAATCAGGAAATGTGTATGAATTGGACATAAAAACCGTCAAACCAACAACTTGTATCGGTTTACAAGGCACTTTAATGTTCAAAAATGAGCGGAATACTGAGGGGTCCTTTTTGTTGAATTTGGAAAGCAATACGCTTAAAAATTTCAACGAAACGAACTTTAACGCGACTAAAAATGGCGCAATTGCATTCAGTTGGAATGCCGTAAACAATCAAGTTTTTGAAGCAAATACCCATGTGTTCACCCT
>JAYUKJ010000063.1:0-1750 GCA_043764555.1 Saprospiraceae bacterium | reverse complement strand
CGCCTGCGGTTGCAACGGTGAATGCTTTGGGCGAAGGCGCGTGCGTTGCGGTTGGCACAAGCGCAATTACTGCGAAATTAGGCGCAGTGAACGCAACGGGAACTTTGACCGTTAATGTTATCGGCTCGACGGCTCCGACTGTGGCAGCACCGACGCCAACACGCCCTGCGGCAAGCGTTATTTCGTTGTTTAGCAATGCTTACACGGATGTTCCAGCGACGAATTGGTTTCCAGATTGGGGACAAACAACTGTTGTGACGGACGTTCAAATCGCCACAAATGCGACTAAAAAATATTCAAATTTCAACTATCAAGGCGTTTTAATTGCTCCTGCCATCAATGTAACGACAATGAATTATGTCCACGTTGATTTGTGGACACCAAGCATGACGTCGTTCAAGTTCTTTTTAATCAATATTGCACCATTGGCACAATTTGAATCAGCCGTGACGTTGACACCGACGCTTTCGGGTTGGAACAGCTTCAATATTCCGTTGAGCGATTATCCATTGGTTGTTAAAACGGGTATTGGTCAGTTGAAATTGGAAAGCGTTCCGTCAGGTACAACCGCTTACTTGGACAATTTTTACTTCTTCAAAACGGGCGTTGGTACCAATGACGTGACGTTCACTAAAAATTTGTTCACAGTAGACCCCTCAGTATCGGAGGCTAATTTTCGCATCAACTTGACGGAAAACGTTAAAGGTCAAGCACACATCACATTGACAAATGTGGCTGGACAAATGGTTCATAATCAAATTTTTACGACAAACGGCGCGGCGCAAACTCAAACGATTTCTACCAAAGGTTTGGCGGCTGGTATGTACGTTGTGAGTGTGCGCAGCGGTGCTTCGATTCAGACGGAGAAGGTTGTGGTTGCACATTGATTACGCTCAACGTCGGCGAGGTTTCACAACGTCGGCGAGGTTCCACAACGTCGGCGAGGTTTCAAACCTCGCCGACGTTAAAAAACTCAATAACCAATAACCCGCGCTTATCTAAAATCTAATTCAACAAGATGTATGAAAAAATTTAACAATCTAATACTATTCCTCCTGCTTTTCGTAAGCATTGGACAACTCACCGCGCAGACAAGTTCGGTCGCTATATCGGGCAAAGTCACCGATGGCAAAGAGCCGCTTGTGGGCGCATCGATTACCGAAAAAGGGACAACAAACGGTACGATTGCGGACATTGACGGCAACTACAAGCTGTCGGTCAAGAGCAAAAAAGCAACAATCATCGTCTCTTTTGTTGGTTACAAATCAAAAGAAATTACCGTTGAGAACGCTCAAACGATTGACATTCAATTGGATGCCGACGCAACGCTCGAAGAACTCGTCGTTGTCGGTTATGGCACGCAGCGCAAAGCCGTTGTGACGGGAGCGATTGCTAAAGTCAAAGGCTCTGATTTAGAAAATATGCCTGTTTCGCGCATCGAACAGTCGTTGTCGGGCAGAACGGCGGGTGTTTTTGTCTCGATGGGTTCGGGACAGCCTGGTGAAGGTGCGACGGTACGGATTCGTGGAACAACGTCAATCAATGGCAGCGAGCCGTTGTATGTCGTGGACGGCGTTCCCGTGACGGGTGGCATTGATTACCTCAATCAAGGCGATATTGAGTCAATCGAAGTCCTTAAAGACGCGGCTTCGGCGGCAATTTATGGCGCACGGTCGGCGGCGGGCGTAATTATCGTCACGACGAAGCAAGGCAAGGCGGGCAAAATGGCCGTGACCTACAATATGTATGC
>JAYUKJ010000062.1:0-1752 GCA_043764555.1 Saprospiraceae bacterium | reverse complement strand
GTGAGGCGGTAATTTTTGCGCGCCAATTCGTATTCAAACTCGTGTTGCATAATCACCATGTCTTTTTCGCCGTCTTTGAGCTTCCATTTTTCGAGCAAAAGATTCTCCAAAATCAAAGCAGGTGTGGCGCTTTTCATCCGAATTTTCTTCTTGCTAAACAGTCCCAACCATTCCAATTTTGTCATCACATCGCCATGAACGTCTTCGCCAATCAACGCCGCAACGCGGTCTTTAACGGAGCCAATTGCGGGTGTTCCAGATACATACGCATCCATTAATTCGTGATACGTAATTTCTTCGGAATCCAAAATTGGAAACGACGGGTCGGTCAAACCAATTTTGACCAAAGCATCCCACGCCTTGCAATAGCCTTTGTGGCGCAACGTTCCGCGCAATAAATTATTGATGGGGCCCAAATCGTATAGTTCGCGATAGAGCAAAGAATCGCGGTTTGCGTAGGCTTCGTATTCACCCATATTAGGAACGTTTACAATGCGTGGATGCGTAAAAACACGGTTGTAAGGCACGTATTTTAGCTTTCCATCTTCTAAATATTGCGCCGTGCCTTGACCCGCCAAAACGACGTTTCTTGGTGACCAAGAGAACTTATAATTCCACGGATTGTCGTCGCTTTCGGGAGCCACCAAACCGCCCGTGTAGGACCTAAAAGACTTCAAGCGACCGCCTTTTGCCTTGATTTGGTCAATTTTCTGCTTGCCGCTCATGTGGTCAATCCCGGGGTCGAGTCCCATTTCACCCATGAAAATCAACGCCCGTTCACGGGCTTCATCGCCCAAAGCATACAATTGTTTTGAAATATAAGAAGCGGTAATCAAATGCTTTTTTAATTTTAGACAATCCTGCGCGACTTCCAAATGCAAATGCGCGGGCAACAAAGAAACGACGACATCGGCGCGCGCAATGAGGTCGCGGCGGTCGTTTCCTTTGAGTGCATCGAGCCAAGTTGCGCGCCCGTTCGGATGTCCCGCGACGCGGTGTTTTGCCGCTTCTGGGTCGCTATCAGCCACCGTGACCGACCAATTATAGGTCTTTGCTTGCGCTAAAACGTAATTAATTAAGGCAACCGAAGAGCGTCCTGCGCCGATGATAAGAATGTTATTCATTAAATTTACTTCTAAATTGTTTGACATTAATTGATTAAACTGTGCGGCGAATGTAGTTATTTATGTCGTTTCTTAAAAGATAAATAAAGGAATTTAAAGAATATATAAAAAAAAGGACCCCTCAGTATAAAAGCCATTTTTACTTGATTTTGAGTAAAAAACGGCTTTATACGGAGGGGAGTTTCGTTTATTTTCTCACAAATCGTATCATTGCGAATCGAAGTTTAAAATAACAAAAAATGAAAAATTTTTGGGAAAAACTATTCGCCAATATTCCTAATTCGGCGCGCTATGTGGTGGCTTTGGCGGCCACGGTTGCGCTGTTGCCTTTGTTGCCAACAAACGCGACTTTTAAGTATAAATTTAGTCAAGGACAGACGTGGTTATACGATGATTTGATGGCAAATTTTGACTTTGCAATACTGAAAAGTCCCGAGGAAATGGCGAAAGAACGGGCGGATTTAGACCGCGAATTGTCGCCTTACTACGAGATAGATTTGGAGGCAATTACGGAGCGCAAAAAGCTGTTTTTGCAACGTTTTGAGGCGCAATTAAAGCAAAGTCGCGCGCAATTTCCCGACGTGGTTCGGAATACTGAGGGGTACCAAATCTACGGTAATTATGTCAT
>JAYUKJ010000061.1:0-1752 GCA_043764555.1 Saprospiraceae bacterium | reverse complement strand
CGTTGACTCCGTAAAAACTTTCTGAAATTTTGCGCCAGCTTCCTCGTGCCTGCTTACTTCAACATCACAATATACTTTATTAAAATAATTAATTGGCGTCGCAACTAATTGATTATAAGTCTCTTGCGACTTATTTGTCAAGGCGTTTGAAATAGTTACGGATTTAGTTTTGGCAAGCGGAATCAATTCATTCAGTACCTTAACATAATCATCTTCAAGCATTTTTCCGAACTCTTGAATGTCAATATTGATGCTTTTTTTCTGCGCCAATTGCCCAAATCTGATTTGTTCGATGCAGATTTCTCCCGCGTCAATCAGAAATTGTTCGTCCTTGTTTTTCTCAAATTTTGCCTCATTGCTTTCTGCCGTTGCCGCGTTGCTTTTTTGATTGTAACACGCTGTGAAAGCCAATGAAACCACCATTATAAAACCTAATGGCAGCAAAAATTTTGTCTTAATTGATATGCCGTCTTTCATTTTTTTATCTTTTAATGATGGTTAATTGATGGGGCAAAGGTGTGGGCATTGGCGAGGGCGGGCGTTACATTATTCTGTAAATAAGTTACATGATTCACACATTTTAGATTTCAAATTCCATTTGTATAACTGTGTACTGTGTGTGTAACTGTGTACTGTGTAACTGTGTACTGTGTAACTGTATTTGCGAATTCATTCGCACCCGTAACTGCAAATTCATTTGCAGACGCGTAGCCGAAACACCAACAATTCACTTGATTTCTAAGCGCTTTCTGCGAATGAATTCGCAGTTACGGGTGCGCATGAATGCACAAATACAGTTACGGGCGGTTGTGATTTTTTAATTTTAATAATAATTTATATTATGTTTAGTTTTAATAAAAACTTAAATTGTATTTATTTTAAAATCAATATATTATGAATAGGTATCGGAAATGTATAACGTGCGTTCGATATAGAGACAAAGGCATACATTGTGCTTTTTTTTTGCACAAACCAAGTTTCACGCTCTTTAAGCAAAATAGTCTTTGAGACGTATAAATTTTATAGTGTATCTGTATGGCTATATTGTTACAGTTTGCGGCTGTATAAATCAAAAAAAGCCATTTATACTGAGGGGTCCTTTATTGAAATAAGAGTTGCAAATTAAGAATGAGTGCGCCCGTATTTTATGATGTCAGCTAAGGCTGCTCGCTTGATTTCTTTGAATTAAGCTATTGATTATCAAACATTTATAAGTTGAGCAATAATATTTTATGTTTCTATTGGCACTTATGCCGACTTATTCAGAAAAGCGATTAGAACGTCCTTGGAGCGTCTTAATCGCTTTTCTATTTTATTCAAAAATAAAATTATAATAGAATTTCATATGTCACATAAATTCCAAACTTAACTTCATATATATTAAAACCTGTTTATATTGTGTTTTTTAGCATCTTCACAAAATTCATATCCTGTGAAACTTATAAATTACATCTCTCTTTACTTTTGCTTTTGGGCAATACTTCCAACAACTACAGCACAAAATTCTATAAAAAAATTTGAGTGGGGCGATATTCCGCCGACCGACCGAAAAATGGCGTTTTATGAACCCGAGCCAACTGCTGACGCAGTCGTTTTGGGCGCCGTAACGAAGCTAAAAGTGGAACTCAAAGACAACAAACCGCAAATGACGGTTTCTGTTTATCGCCGCGTCAAACTGTTTACCGATGCCGCTTTGACGAGTCAAAACAGCGTCGAAATCCCCTTCGATTTTGCTCAAAATCAATTCAAAGT
>JAYUKJ010000060.1:0-1757 GCA_043764555.1 Saprospiraceae bacterium | reverse complement strand
TTAGCCGTTCGTTGCCCATTTTTTCGGGGTCAAGTATTGGTATGCACGCGCGCCACGTTGTTGAGTTTTATCAGTGTCTGTTGGAGCAATCGTTTGGTAATCAACAAGTTAACTATGACAAACGTTCGCGAGACTTGTTGCTTCAAACCAATCTCGACTATTTTTCGCAAGCCATTGAAACCGTCATTTCAACACTCGATACGGTGAGTGAAGCGCGCTTAAAAGGACCCCTCAGTATAGCGACCGACGACGCGCAAGATGTTATGAATAGCAGTTTAAATCGTGAATTGCATTACAATTTGGAACACACAATTCACCATGCTGCGTTGATTAAAATTGGTATTTTAAACTTAATGCCTGATAAAGAATTACCTAAATCTTTTGGCGTCGCGCCCTCCACAATTCGCTATCAAAGGTTAATGATTAATGGTTAACTCACTTTTCACTTTTCACTTTTCACTTAAAAGAGGCCCCCTCAGTATAATGGGGTTTTCAACTCATTTTTTGTCTAATTCGTCGCTCGTTTAATTCTTAATTCTTAATTCTTAATTAAAAAAATGTGTACACTAAGTTTCTATCCAAAACCCACTGAAAAGGGCGCATTTATCTTCACATTTAGCCGAGATGAAACGCCAAATCGGTCGTCCGTTGACATCGTAAACGACGTGGAACGGGGCTTGATTTTCCCAAAAGACGTCCTTCATGGCGGCAGTTGGCTCGCGGCGAGTGCGCGTTCGGGACGCTTTACGTGTCTCCTAAATGGTGCTTTTGAAGGGCATAAAAGGCAGTTGCCGTATCGCAAAAGTCGGGGTTTGGTTTTATTAGAAAGTTTTGATTATCAACACTTTACAGATTTTTGTACGCACTATAACTTTGACAATATTGAGCCATTCACGATGGTTACCTTAGAGAAAAATACATTCACTGAATTTAGATGGGACGGCATGAAGCGGCACATTCGACCTCTGGCTTTGTCAACGCCGCAAATGTGGTCGAGTTGCACGCTTTATGACCCCTCAGTACAAAGCCGTCGAAAGGGTTGGTTTTATGAATTTTTGCGCAAAAAAACCGATATTTTAACGGCGGTTGACCTTTGGAAATTCCATAAAACACCGAGTTCAATTGAACCCGAAAATGGTATTTTAATGCACCGCAATTCGGGTGTTCAAACGGTTTCTATGACGCAATTAACGATTTCAAATCCATCACAAACCATTAAATTTCAATACAATGAATTGGGAAACAAAGACATTTACCGCCGCGAAATTAGCTTCGGATTCGCCGTTGCAAACGCCTGATTTTAGTGCATTAATTCAATTTGAAAAAGAGAAAAATAAGGCTTTTTCAAATGAATTAATTGAATTAAATAAAGAGAAAAATAAGCCTTTTTTTAATTCTTTTTTTACGCTTTTTTTTAATAAAATCAATTCATTTTTAAATCAAAAAGCGTGGTTTATTCGATTGACAAATAAGGAATATTGGCACCCAAATGTGTATTTTATTCCGCTGTTTTTCTACATGATTTATCTGGCGATTCGGGCGCGTTCACCGTTCTTTTTTTCGGCAGCCAATCCTTCAATTCCGACGGGCGGTTTGGTTGGTGAAAACAAAGCAGACATAAGTCGTTGGATTCCAGCAAATTATCGCCCTAAAAATATCGTTATTTCTTCGGCAACGCCTTTAATGACGATTGAGACAATGCTCAATAATGCTTATTTGCAATTTCCATTAATCATAAAACCGACCGTTGGCGCCCG
>JAYUKJ010000059.1:0-5833 GCA_043764555.1 Saprospiraceae bacterium | reverse complement strand
CACACCATGAAAAAAATAATATTAATCGCCGCAATTTTAGCTCCCCTCAGTATGTGGGGACAAAAACAAGCCGCTTTCACCGTCAGCACGAGCAGCGACACCGTTGGGCTGAATGGCACAATTGAAGTGACATTTACGCTCGAAAATGCGCCAAACAAACAATTTACGCCACCAAAATTTGACGGTTTCGACGTTCAAGGCCCATCAACTTCCATGATGACGAGCATCACAAACGGCGCAATGAAGCAGTCAACTTCCTACACGTATTACCTCACGCCGCGCTCGGTCGGGAGCTTCGTCGTGCCTTCGGTGAGCCTTGATACTGAGGGGTCGGTTTTGAAAACAGAAGAAAAAAAGATTGTCGTTGTTGAACATTACGACGCCGAAATTCGGCCACAACAAAACCGCCGCAGCCTCTTTGATTCAAACGACGACTTCTTTTTCCGTCGCGCCCCAACACCGCCGCCGACACCTGAAAAGTCGAAGAAAAAATATTCTACGGAGAAAATTTG
The DNA here is from genome assembly GCA_043764555.1 of Saprospiraceae bacterium. GTDB lineage: Bacteria > Bacteroidota > Bacteroidia > Chitinophagales > Saprospiraceae > JAAFJT01. Next base: position 5,321 of record JAYUKJ010000059.1, on the reverse strand, counting down.
AGGAAAATTCACTCGTTTTCAAGAAAAAAGCCTTGCAAATCACTTTGCAAGGCTTTTTTTTTGACCAAAATACAGAGGGGCCTAAAATTTACATGGATGAAGCCCGACGCGCATCCATAAAACTTTTTACGAATCCGAAAAGGGCGAACAAACACGACATGAGCATCAAAGCCGAGCGCAAAACGCCCATTGTGTCGCCCATATTTACCTCGCGGCGCAACGGCATAAGTAAGCCCAAAGTGGCCAAAGCGGTCAATCCAACGGCAATATGCGCGGCAGTTTTGTCTCCCGCCTTGATTTTGTCGGTTTGTAACCAAAGGATGGCGCCGATGAAAACGGGAATGAGGGCTGTCGGCGCGTCTTTTTCAAAATACGCCCAACCGCCGAGAACGACCAACGTGAGGCCGTTGAGTAGGTTGATAAAGTGTGGTTTCATAAAAATCGAGATGTAAATAACGTGAAAAAAGTTAGGATTTTCGTAGGAAATGATGAATGATAAATGATGATTGATGAATTTACAAATAATTGATTGTCAACGTATTGCAAGCCCAAATTATTGATTTATCCCTATTCATCTCCTCGCCTACAAATGACGACATTTGTTTTTAAATCCACGGTATTTTTCAAGAAATTTGTTTCAAGATTTTCAAAGTTCGCAGAATTTGAAATCTAAAATCTTGAAATCTTGAAATTTGAAATCTTGAAATCTTGAAATCTGAAATCCTTGAAATCTGAAATCCTTGAAATTTGAAATTCCCTACGCCTTCGCTTTAAAATCCGCGATGGCTTTTTTCGTAAAATCGGACAAAGCCAAGCGGCCACTTATCGCTGCTCGTTCGGCGAGCAGTTCAGGCCACCCCTCAGTATTTTGCCAAAAAACGCGCTTCAATTCGCGCATCGCTTCGGGGCTTGATGTGGCCAATTTTTCTGTAAAATGCGTCAAATAGGCGTCTAATTGTTCCGTAGTGTCAAAAACCTCATTGAAAAGACCCTTTTCTTTTGCCCAATACGCCGTTCGCCATTCGGTGGCGTTGATGGCCAATTCTGAAAAAGCGGACAATCCCATACGTCTTTCAACGGCGGGGCCAATGACAAAGGGGCCAAAACCGACCGCCAATTCACTCAATTTTATGGTCGCATATTGCGAAGCGATGCAATAATCCGCCGCCGAACAGATGCCGACGCCACCGCCGATTGCTCGCCCATGAGCGCGTACGACGATGAATTTTGGACATTCGCGCATCGCATTGATGACGTTGGCGAAGCCCAAAAAGAAGCGTTGCCCCGTTTCAAAACGGTCGATTGCCGCCAATTCATCGAAACTTGCGCCCGCGCAAAACGTCCGCTCACCGCCCGACCGCAAAACGACCGTTAATACTGAGGGGTCGCTTCCCGCCGCTTTTATGGCATCGGTGAGTTGCGTTAAAAGATTGGAAGGCAATGAGTTATGCGCTGGATGGGAAAACTCAATATGGGCAATGCCGTTGCGGTTGTCGGTTTTGACGTGTCCTAAATCTTGAGAATTGAGAGCCATTTTTTATAGGATTTTGATGGGTAAAACCTTACGCGAGTTTGAAACTCGCGTAAGGTTGGGTTGTAATTCTATTTCAATTTATCGCAAACGCTTTTAATACGGCGAATCGCTTCCCGCAATTGCGTTTCGCTCGCCGCGTAGCTCAAACGGAAGCAATTTGGGTCGCCAAAAGCCGCGCCGCTGACTAGGCCGACATAAACGTTTGTCATCACATAATCGCAGAAATCGTCGGCGTTTTTAATCACCATTTCGCCGTCCGATTTGCCAAAATAATGGCTGATTTCGGGGAAAACGTAGAACGCGCCTTCGGGTGTTGGCACTTTGAAGCCTTCGATTTCGGACAACAAACTGACGACAATATCGCGGCGAACGCGGAACTCATCGCGCATTTTGTAGGTCGGTTCGAGGCTCGATGTCAAGGCAACGACGGCGGCTTTTTGGCTAAAAGAGTTCGCACCGCTCGTCGATTGTCCTTGAATTTTGTTGCAAGCGTCGATGACAAATTTCGGCGCGCCGATGTAACCCAAACGCCAGCCCGTCATCGAAAAACCTTTCGCAAAACCATTGACCGTAATTGTGCGGTTTTTGACGGACGGAAACGCGCCAATGCTCGTGTGTCCCGCGGTTGTGTAGTTGATATATTCGTAAATTTCGTCGGCAACGATGTAAATATTCTCGTGTTTGCCCAAAACATCGGCAATATTGCTGAGTTCAGATTTCGTAAACACGGCGCCCGTTGGGTTGCAAGGCGAGCTGAAAAGCACCATTTTAGTGCGGTCGGTGATTGCATTTTCGATTTGTTCCGCCGTCACTTTGTAGTCTTGCTCAAAACCCGCGGAGACCATAACGGGGGTTGCGCCCGTCATTTTGATAATATCGGCGTAACTCACCCAATACGGCGCGATGATAATGCACTCGTCGCCTTCTTCCAACAAGGCAAATGCGACATTAAAAATGCTTTGTTTGGCACCCGTCGAGACCATAATTTGGTTTGTTGCGTAGTCCAAATTATTGTCGCGTTTAAATTTATTTGAAATCGCCGTGAGCAAATCGGGAATACCGACAACGGGCGTATATTTCGTAAAACCTTCCGATAAAGCCTTGATTGCCGCCATTTTGATGTGGTCGGGTGTGTCAAAATCGGGTTCACCAATCGCCAAACTGATAACGTCGTGGCCTTGCGCTTTGAGATTGCGCGCCATTTGCGCCATTTTCAAGGTTTCTGATTCCGACATTTTGCTTACCATCGTGGACAAATGCGGCTTTTCTGCTACTAATGACATTGCTGTATTTTTTTAAAATTTGAATAAAAAATTGGTCGTATTATAACGTGTCTTCCGTTGGGCAATTTTCTAAAAATTGTCGAACCACTAAACGTCTTTAAATCGGCGGCAAAAATAGCGCTAATTTTCAAAGAGAAAAATTATTTCTATTTTGGACTCCTCAGTATCTTGGCGCTTTGAAGGCTTGATGTATCTTCTTCAGGGCGAATCGACTAAAAATCAATCAAAAAAATGAAAAAAACAAATTGGTTTGACCGCAGCTTTCCACCTCAAAATGACACGGGCGTTTTCCCTTGCATTTTAGAACGATTGGGCGGAACAGCGGCGCGTTTGACAGAAAAAATTGCCTCAATCCCGAGCGATTTGACGATTGTTGCTCATGGAAAATGGAGCATTAAAAAAGAAATTGGGCATTTGATTGACCTCGAACCCTTGTGGTTAGCCCGCACGTTGCAGATTATCGACAATCAAAAAGATTTGAAAATAACCGATTTAGCAAACACTAAAACCCACGAAACCAACCACGATGCACGGGATTTTCAGGATTTAATTCAAGAATTCAGGCAACATCGGCGCGCATTGATGCACGTTTTGCACGATGTGACGGAAACTGATTTAGACAAAGCTGCCGTGCATCCTCGCTTGGGAACACCCATGAAAATCATTGATTTAGCCTACTTCGTTGCCGAACACGACGACCATCATTTGGCGCAAATAACGACCTTGATGAGGGAGATTTGAAAAAAAGGACCCCTCAGTATAAAGTCATTTTTTGAGTGAAAAATGCTCAAAAAACGACTCTATACTGAGGGGTCCTTTTTTATGAAAAATTTAAAGTTCAACATGGAGTAGATTTTGCAAGTTTAAACCACCGATAGACGATAAATTTCCCGACTGCCTTACATTTGTCCAATAAAAAAATCACGACCTATAATAACGTATAAAAAATGACTGACGCCTATATTTTCGACGCCGTCCGAACGCCACGCGGCAAGGGCAAACCAAGCGGAAAACTCCACGAAGTACGCGCAATTGATTTGTTAACCGATGCTTTGCGCGCTTTGCAACAACGAAACAGTCTTGATACTGCCCAAGTTGACGACGGTATTTTTGGTTGCGTCACGCCGATGGAAGACCAAGGCGGCAACATCGGTAAAGCCGCTTTGCTGTTTGCCGATTGGCACGAGAGCGTCGCTGGGATGCAAATCAACCGTTTTTGCTGCTCAGGATTGGAGGCGGTGAACTTGGCAGCGATGAAAATTCGGTCTGGATTGGAAGACATGATTGTCGCGGGTGGTGTTGAGAGCATGAGCCGCGTGCCGATGCATGCGGATGATGGACCAATTTTATATGACCCCGACGTTGTGGGGAAAATAAATTACGTTCCGCAAGGCGTTGCTGCCGACTTAATCGCTACAATTGAGGGTTTTACGCGTGAAGAATTAGATGCATATGCCTTACAATCACATCACCGAGCGACGCACGCTCAACAAAATAATTATTTCGCAAAATCGCTTGTTCCAATAAAAGATTGGGTCGGTTTGCCGATTTTAGAATACGACGAACACGTCCGACCTGATTGTTCGAGTGAAGGTTTGGCGGCACTTTTGCCGTCTTTTCAAGCCGATGGCGAAATGGGTTTCGACGCCATGGCGCAAAAAAAATACCCATCAGTGGAGCGCATTCGACACCTACACACGGCGGGCAATTCCTCGGGCATGGTGGATGGCGCGGCGGCGGTTTTGGTCGGTAGTTTAGAAAAAGGAAAAGCGTTGGGTTTGACGCCGCGCGCGCGCGTTGTGGCGACGGCGACCGTAAGTTGCGAGCCGACAATCATGCTTTTGGGGCATATTGCGGCAGCAAAAAAAGTGTTAAAAAAAGCCAATTTGACCGTGAAAGACATTGATTTATGGGAAGTAAACGAGGCTTTTGCGGCGGTTGTCTTGAAATTTCAGCGCGATATGAGCGTGGATGATACCATTTTGAACGTCAACGGCGGAGCGATTGCCTTGGGGCATCCGCTCGGCGCAACGGGCGCTATGTTGCTCGGAACGGTGCTGGATGAACTCGAAAGACGCGATAAACGGTTCGCTTTGATTGCCTTGTGCGGCGGGGCGGGTTTAGGCGCCGCGACGATTATCGAGCGTGTATGAAACTAAAAAAAACGATAACCTGTTGACACGTTATCGTTTTTTTTAATGGAATAAGGAACAGCGACACGCCGTATTTTAAGAATCTGAACGCTGTTTACCTACATCATTTTACCCTTCATGGACATAATCGTCTTCGGGGTTTTTACCCGTTGTACCCTTGAAAAACGCCAAAATCTTCGGTAAATCGGCTTCGTAATCGCCCGTTGGATAAAAAGGTACACCAAATCCCGTCGTTCTGTGTCCCCAATCGAATTTGCAACAGACGATTGGCACACCCGCTTTCACGGCGATGTGATAAAAACCCGTTTTCAGTTTTGCCACTTTCGAGCGCGTGCCTTCGGGCGTGATGCA
>JAYUKJ010000058.1:0-1758 GCA_043764555.1 Saprospiraceae bacterium | reverse complement strand
TAAATATAAATTTATAAACAATTGATAGTACATCACTTGTAGATTAAATTAAAACATCACATCTTTTTAGTTCATTATTTAGGTAAACAATACGCGTTCAGAACAATCACTCGTTTAAATAATGGAAGATAATACTCAAGGCAAAGGACAATATAAAGGTAATCCGAATTCGAACTCGAAGGGAAATACCGACCGCAACAAGACGACTGACCTCAGTTCGTTTGTGTTCGGCAAGGTGCAACCACAAGCGTTGGCATTGGAAGAAGCCGTGTTGGGCGCTTTGATGCTCGACAAAGATGCGTTGCCGTCCGTGTTGGACATTTTGCGCACGGAATCCTTCTATTCCGAGTCGCACCAATCCATTTATAAAGCAATTTTAGAACTTTTTCGCAGTTCCAAACCGATTGACCTTTTGACGGTCACGGAAGAATTGCGGCATTTGGCGTTGCTCGATGCCGTCGGTGGTGCCTACTATTTGGTTGAGTTGACAAACCGCGTTGGTTCGGCAGCAAACATTGAATACCACGCCCGCATCATCGCGCAAAAACACATTCAACGTGAATTAATCAAGGTTTCGACGCTCATCATTCGAGACGCTTACGAAGATACAACCGACGTTTTTGACCTCTTGGACAAAGCCGAACAGAACCTTTTTGCGATTACGGAAACAAACCTCAGCCGTTCCTTTGAGGGCATGAACACGCTCGCGGGGAAATTGTTGAAGCAAATTGAATTGCTTTCGCAGAAAAAAGACGGTTTGACGGGCGTTCCAACTGGTTTTACAAATCTCGACCGCTTGACTTCAGGCTGGCAACCGAGTGATTTGGTCATCGTTGCGGCGCGTCCGTCGATGGGAAAAACGGCATTTACGCTCTCCTTGGCGCGCAATGCGGCGATGGATTTTGGTAAAGGCGTCGCTTTTTTCTCCTTAGAAATGTCAAATTTGCAGTTGGTTCAACGTTTGGTTTCGATGGAATCAGAAGTTCCTGGCGCAAAGTTGAGAACGGGACAATTGGAACCCCACGAGTGGCAACAACTCCACACGGCGATTGAAAAAATATCGAAAGCACCGATTTTTATCGACGATACACCGGGCATTAACGTCTTTGAACTCCGCGCAAAATGTCGCCGACTCAAAGCGCAACACGACATTCAATTGATTGTTATTGACTATTTGCAGTTGATGACGGGCGGCGGTGACAGCAGCAAAGGTGGCAATCGTGAACAAGAAATTTCGTCAATTTCACGTGCTTTGAAAGGCTTGGCGAAGGAACTCAATGTGCCTGTTATCGCTTTGTCGCAGTTGAGTCGCGCCGTTGAGACGCGCGGAGGCAATAAAAAACCACAGCTTTCCGACTTACGTGAATCGGGTGCGATTGAGCAGGATGCGGACATCGTGTCGTTCATTTATCGCCCTGAATATTATCAAATTATGGAAGATGAAAACGGCAATTCTACCAAAGGAATGGCGGATATTATCGTGTCAAAACATCGTAATGGCGCGCTCGGCGAGGTTAGATTGCGGTTTTTGGGCGAATTTTCCAAATTTGCCGACCCCGAAGATTTCCACTTCAACGATGTTGCTTTGGATTTCAATAGCCCGCAAGCGAACGTCATTACGCGACCGTCGAAAATGAATTCGGATGAAGCGGATGTTCCTTTTTAAATTCCAAGGATTCCAAATTCCAAGGATTCCAAATTCCAAGGATTCCAAATTCCAAGGATTCCAAATTCCAAGGATTCCAAATTCCAAGGATT
>JAYUKJ010000057.1:0-1765 GCA_043764555.1 Saprospiraceae bacterium | reverse complement strand
AAGGCGTTGAGCGCAGCATCGTAACTTTAGCTGATGGACGCGAAGGTTTATTGGTGGCTTACACAACGGGCGGCGTGACGCCTGGCGACGCGTATTTATGGTTATCGGACGCGAACGGCGTGCCGACGGCTTGGCAAATGTGGGTGGGTATTGTGCCGATTGGCGGCTTAGAATTCAGTTGGGAAGATTGGTTGACCTTGCCGACGGGCGCAAAAGTTTCGATGCTGCACAAGACAAAATGGGGACTTGCAATTCCACAAATGAATGTGAAGGCGGCGGAGAATTTGGAAGGTTTAGGCGTGAAAGCGGACTTGTTTTCGAGTTTGGAATGAATTAGATAAAATAGAAAAAGATAAGTAAAAAGCCTTGAAAACGTGCGTTTTCAAGGCTTTTGCGCTTTTATACTGAGGGGGTGCTTTCTTTCTTGTTGGCTACCACTAACAAAGTCCAAAGTCCCACTACGGAAGTCCAGAGTCCCGCTAATGAAGTGCAAAGTCCCATTACGGAAGTGCAGAGTCCCATTACGGAAGTGCAAAGTCCCATTACGGAAGTGCAAAGTCCCACTACGGAAGTGCAAAGTCCCACTACGGAAGTGCAAATGACTTCTATTACTTTGCTTGTTTCCATTGCCTCCATCTTTAGATGTAGAAAGAATAGCAAAAAGCCTTGCAAAACACGCGTTTTGTAAGGCTTTTTGTGCGTTTATACTGAGGGGGTCAATTTTCAACCTTGGTGCTGCATCATTCCTTTTTTGATTTTCGTCTTACCACCCTAAAACCAATTACTTCCGACCGACAATTTGCGGGTGACGTTTCCCGATATGATGCTCTAATTTGCATAAGTGCCTCTTCCCAATGCCCACCTCTAACTGAGTGAACATGGCTGGTATCTTTTCCAAAAATTTCTTCGCCGACTGGATTGTCTAAGTTTGTATTATCGCGGTAAAAATATTGGTGGTAAAAGTCGTGACACCATTCAGACACGTTTCCCGTCATGCCATAAATCTTATTTTGATTTTCTCCTGATTTCATGACGGGGACGGTTTTGGCAAGCCAAAACTTTTCCATAATAGCATATTTTTTTGTAGTTTGCTTTTGAACATTAAAATTTAATATGTGGGAATCCGCCGTATCTGAACCACTAAACCGATATTTCCTTTTTTCTATTGTGTTGTAAGTAGCGGCATATTCCCATTCAGCTTCCGTCGGCAAACGATAGCCGTTTGCGTTAAAATTGCTCGTAACGTTTTTTTTGATTGGGTTCAACGGATTGTTTTCGATGGTATAAGCGGGTTGAAAGTTGTGAATGGCACTTAACCAATTGCAAAAACCGATTGCCTCGTACCAATCCATCATAATAGCAGGATAGTCTGAGCGTCCCCAACCAAGGTCTTCTCGCAAAGGAATATTTTGAGCTTTGCAATACATATCAAATAAATCAAAAGTCATTTCAGTTTGACTTATCTGAAAACTATCTATTGTTACCCAACAGACGGGTTTTTCATCGTCATCGTCTTCAGTGTCGTTGAAGGTATCGCCAATTGAAAAAGTACTGCTTGGCATATCAATCATAGCGAGCGGTGCAACGATGAATAAGGGTACTGTTTCCTTTTTTAATAGAAACCAACAGCCGACACCAGAAAAAGCCAGCACAATTCCACTCAAAATCCAAAGCGCAATGGTTTTATACCGCTCTATTTTACGCCTTTTTAGTGCCATTTCCAGCTCTTTTACTGAGGGGGTGCTTTGGGCAGCGTTTTCTTCGG
>JAYUKJ010000056.1:0-1766 GCA_043764555.1 Saprospiraceae bacterium | reverse complement strand
TTATAGCGTTTTAGCCACAGATTCCGCGAATTAATACGGATCAAATTAGCATTTTACAAAAAAAGTAACCACAATTTATTTATTTTTCAAGTTAAAGTCCGTGTTAATCTGTGAAATCTGTGGCAAAATTAATTACTTTCCAAAATCAATCAATCCTTCAAAAATATCCTCAACTTCAACCGAAAAGTCGTCAAAAATACCCACTCTAATCGCGTCACCATGCACGTACATTCGGTGGTCAGATTGGTATTTTCCGTCTTTTAAGCGGTAAACCAAAACGGTTTCATCCTCAACACTCGCTATCCAATATTCCAAAACACCCGATTCTTCATATAATTCAAATTTATCTTTTACGTCTTTTGAAGCCGTCCCTTTAGATAAAATTTCGACTATCAAATCGGGCGCACCTACGCAGCCGCGACGGTCAATTTTTGACGTATCACAAACAACACAAATATCAGGTTGAATGACGGATATAATGTCTTTATCCGACTTTCGTTGCGACATCGGCTTCGGCAAACGCACGTCAAAAGGCGCGCAATAGACTTCGCACGGCTTTTTGTAAAGGTAATTCACAAAGACGCGGTGGAAATTGCTTGACGTTTTTTGATGATTTGACAAAGGTGCAGCCATCTTGAAAATGCGCCCTTTAATAAGCTCGACCGTTTCTGAAAACGTCCATTTCAGATAGTCAGCATACGTGTAATGCTTTGTTAAATCTAAATCTTTAAATTCCATGATGCTCAACTTTAGGACAAATGTAAGGTTTTATTAAAAATACTGAGGGGTGATTTTTCAAGAAATCATTACTTAAAATTCTCATCCACAATCTTCGCCGACAACAAAGCCAACGGAATCCCGCCGCCCGGGTGCACCGAGCCGCCCACGAAATACAAGCCGTCAATGGTTGATGAAAAATTGGGATGCCGCATGAAAGCCGACATCAGTGCATTGCTACTTGTGCCGTATAAAGCGCCGCCAAAACTCGCCGTTTTTGCTTCTATACTGAGGGGGTCTAAAACGTCCTCAACTTCAATAAGACTTTGGAAATCAACATTTAATGCAATGCTTATTTTATTAATAACTATTTGCCGAGTGCGTTCCGTAATCGTCGCCCAATCCTGTCCTTCGTTGTGTGGCACATTGATGAGAACGAACCAGTTTTCGCAACCTTCGGGCGCATCAGAAGCCGTTAATTTGGAGGTAATATTGACGTAAATCGTCGGGTCGTTGCCGACATCGCCTTTATCCAAAACGTCAAATTCGTTTTTATAATCGTCCGAAAAAAAGATATTGTGCAAGCCCAATTGCGGAAACGACTGCTTGATGCCCCAATAAAAAATCAATGCCGAAGTCGAGCGTTCTTGGTTCAACGTCCGTTCGGGATGTTTCTCTTTTGGCAACAGTTTTTTATAGGTAAAATAAACGTCCATATTCGACACAATTCTATCGAAAGTTTGAACTTTGAAGTTTGAAGTTTGAAGGTCGCCCGTTTGAAGTTTGAACGTTGAAGTTTGAAGGGGAAGCACGTTATTTAATTCTTCATTTTCAACTTTTAATTCAGAAAAGGACCCCTCAGTATAAACGGCATTTTGAGCCAAATTTTGGACATTTTCTGATGTTTTCAATCCTTTTTTCAAAGGATATTTCAGACCGATTGCCTTCCCATTTTCGACAATTATTTCTTCCACTTTTGAATTAAAATGAAACGTTGCACCCTTCTTTTTTGCTAAATTATACACTGCTTTTGTGATACAATTCATGCC
>JAYUKJ010000055.1:0-5871 GCA_043764555.1 Saprospiraceae bacterium | reverse complement strand
TAAAAATCGAAGATTTTTTACTTCAAAAACACGCTCACCCCAATAGGTTTTTCCAACGTACGCCTTTTTCGCGCAGCGAAGAACAGTACGTAAACCGTGTAAAAAGCAATTTGTACAGTAATATTACTGAGGGGTCCTAAAAATCAAGCGGTGCTCACTTCGGCAACGTGAAAAAGAAAGTCGCGCCCTTCTGCGGCGCCGATTCTACCCAAATTTTACCGCCTAATTGATGCACAATTTTTTGGCAAATCGACAAACCAATACCCGTTCCTTCATATTTGTCGCGGCCGTGGAGGCGTTGAAAAATAACAAAAATGCGGTCGGCGTGTTCGGCATCAATGCCAATGCCGTTGTCTTCCACGCTAAAAAGCCAATGGTCGCGTTTGTCTTCGGCGTTGATAAGCACAATCGGACGACTGTCTAATTTATTGAATTTCAACGCATTACCAATTAGATTTTGAAATAATTGAACTAAAAGCGATTGCATCGACGTAACCGTCGGCAATACACCGCACAACACATTGCCAAATGTTTCCGTAATTTTCACGTGCAGATTGTCCTTCGCAATGCCCACGACTTCGGCAATGTCCACGTCTTCGGCTTCAATGTCCACTTTCCCAATCGTCGCGTATTGCAACAGCGCGTCAAGCAGCGCGTTCATGCGCGTAACGCCGTCGTTGATATAACGAAAATACATGGTTGACTCGCCACCGAGTTTAGCCGCATAATTTTGTTGAATGACTTGACTGAACGAGCCAATCATGCGTAAAGGCTCCTTCAAATCGTGCGAAGTGATGTAAGCGAATTGTTGAAGCTCTTCGTTCGCCTGTTTGAGTTGCGTATTTTGCTGCGCAATTTGGTCGCTTTTCTCCAAAAGGATGCCTTGAAAACCGTTTTCTTTAGTCAATTCTTCAATTCGCTGCTGTTTTTCACGCAAAGAAAACCGAATTTCGAGGTCGAGCGCGTGCATTGTGCGTTGCATCCTCAGATAATCAACTTGCTTGGTCGAATACACTTTTTCGGCTTTGAACGCCCATTGGAAATCACCGATTTTCTCATAAATATCCGCCAGCAGTCTAAATCCGCGCAACTCCGACGTGTCGTCTTTTGCATTTTTAGCGGCTTCAATGCCATTGACGGTTTGCTGCGTGGCCCCCTCAGTATTGCCTTCGACAAAATGAATTTCGGCGACATTGAGTAGATGAATTGGATGATTTATGGCGCCTTTTTCCAGATGCCGACGGGCTTCAATGCTGCGTTTGTCGGCGAGCAAAGTGCGGCAAATCAGCGTGTGGGCGTGGGCAGACATATCGTTTTTGTCGTTTTTATCCGCAATTTCTAAGCCTTTTTCAAAATATTCATTCGCCAAATCGTATTGCTCCGTGGCGTGGCAAAGGTTTCCGATATTAAGATTTACGGCAATGCGCGTATTCTCGTTCAAGACATCCGCGTAGCTCGTCAAAGCCGTATTGTATCTGTCAAAAGCGTCTTCGTAGTTAAACAAATTAGCATACACATTCCCAATATTTATCAAACAATGCGCAACATTTGAGCGAAAACCAACGCGCTCGCTTTGTGCCAAAGACTCCACAAAATGCGTCATGGCCGACCGATAATCAGATTCAATGCTGCGGACGATGCCCAAATTGAGCAACGCCGTGGCTTCGAGTGCTTCGTCATGCACTTGCCGCGCAATCTCTAAAAGGGAACAACTATAGGCATCTAATTTTTCAAAATCTTGGCGACGGCGGTGAATTTGAGCCAAATGTTGGAGCAAATCGGCTTTCAATTCGTTCGTTTGTTCAACGCATTTTTCAAAAGCGGCTTCGGCTTGCACGGCAATTTCGAGCGCCGCAACGAGGTCGTTGTGATGCTCTTTCAGGCGGCTGGCTTCGATGAGTGAACGAACATCCCACGCCGATATAACTGTTTGACTATCAGTCATTTGGTTTGAATTTGAAGCAATTGTATTGTCCGAAACGCGGTGTTGCATGATGATTTTAACCGTTTTGTTCTCTCTTTTTATGATAAGGTTTCAAAAATCGTACCCCTCAGTATTTTCGCTTTTTTGCAATGAAAGTATTACTAAAACGACACCTATTTAGGGATATTTTTAACTGCATTGAGATACAAATATCTCAAAATTCAAGAAGAACTAACTATTTTAGAGTAGTTTATTCAAATTTTTCCGCTATTTTTTTGTTAAAAACTAAATGTTAAAGAATAGTGTCATAAGAAGTGGTATGATTTTTAGTCGCAACTCCATGATAACCAAGTGATTGCAAATACTTTTTTTTTTACTTATCATTCATCTCGCCCGAATAAATATTTTTCTCAAAAACTTCGCTTTCCATTTCTACTTTTGCACCTTCGCTTAACACGCATATGCTTAATTTTCAATCAATCAAAAATTGAAATAAGCGATGAATTATGTACAGCTAAATGGCAACTAATCGGTCGTCGGTTATGGGCAATATTTTAATTTTTAATTTTCAATTTTCTAACGCAATGATACAACGCCTACAAAGCATTTTTTTACTGCTGGCATCAGGGTCAATCGCCTCACTTTTTTCGCCAATGATGGCACTCGGAAAGGTTGTACACGGGCAAGCAGCCGCACCCTCGCCCCTCGCCGACGGTCAATTTACGGTCTCGGATGATGTGAGTTTGATGGGTTTGGCGGCAGTCGCAGCGGTCGTTTTTTTCGTCGCTATTTTCTTATTCAAAAACCGTTCTGTACAGGCAACAGTCACGCAAATCGGCAATCTTTTGTCGGGTGGTTTGTTGGCTTATGGCTATTTTTTATTCTCGAAAGCCATTCCATCGGTATCGGCAGAAACGATTGATGCCACGTCGCAAGCAACCGAAATCGGTTATAGTTTCGGCATCGGCGCACCCATTTTTGCAATGGCATTGAGTTTAATCGCTATTCGTATGATACGTAAAGATGAGGCAATTGTGCGGTCTGCCGACCGTTTACGATAAAAGGGATTCCAAATTTCAAATTTCAAGATTCAATCTGAAATTTGGAATCTGAAATTAAAAATCTTGGAATTTGAAATCTTGAAATTTGAAACCTTGAAATTTAAAGCAATGACGAAAATTGAACTAAAACAATCCCTACTAATTATTGTGTCGCTGGCGATAACGAGCATCGCGATTTGGCTTTTTGAAATGACCAAAATCGTTGGTTGGTCGAGTTTAGATTGGCTGCAAGCTGATTTAATCTCGCCGTATTTTATTTGTTGCCTGGCGGCGGTCTGTTTTATGACGCCAATTGTGCTGAAATATCGGAAGATTGACAGCAAAATCGTTTTGACTTTTTTGTCGCTCGCTCTCGTCAATATTGTCGCCTTTTTCTTAGCGGAAACGTTTTTGAAAGGCGTTTTTAACCACCTCAGTTTACTCGGCGAAAAAAGCAGTTTTTACGCCTTAGGTGCGCTTACTTTTGTCGGTTTTGCGGTGAGTTATTATTTTATAACGCACTATTTAATCGTTAATATGCCTAAATTATTCGTCTTCATTTTCGCTACATCCGAACTCCTGATGTTCGTTTTTGCCTTGATTACGGCGTATTTTATCCGTGGTTTTGGCAACAATAGCTACATCGCGGACGCCGTAAAAATGGGTTATCCGCAGTTTTGGATTTGCATTCTGTTGGGACTGAGCGGCGTTTTTATTCTGAGCAGAAACGTGGAAATAAGCGAAAATTAAAAGTAGTTTTGCGCCTAAATATTAGGTTTTAAGGCTAAAAACGGCTTTTATACTGAGGGGTCTCTTTTTTACAAAAAATTGATTTACACATGATTAGAGAAATTCAAATAGAAAATTTCAAGTCAATTCCATCGCTTAAAATGGAATTGGGTCGCTTCAACGTGCTGATTGGCGCGAATGGGTGCGGTAAATCGAATATTTTGGAAGCGATAACAATGGGAAGTGCGGCCGCAGCAAATAAATTAGACAAAGAGTTTTTAGGAAATAGAGGCATCAGAATATCTGAAAATGAATTAATGATTTCAGGCTTTAATGGCGGGCGAAAAGACGGTTTTTCAATCAAATTTAGAGATGATTTAGGCAGTTTTATTAATTTTAGCATCTTAAATCACCATATTTGGACGGTAGATTCTCGCAATAATAGTTTTCTAAAAGCACGCGACAAAGAGCATGAAGAAATTGAAGCGCTTATTGACAGCGGAAATAATTTAGATGTACAAAAAATACGAAAAACACTTGAAGAAATTAGATTTTCGATAGAAGAAAATAGAGTCGAATTTATTGATAAAAATAATATCAAATCGTTCTTCATTTTTGCGCCTGAAAACTATTATCTCCGCAATCCTTTTGAAGAAAATGTTATAAAACCGATTGGTATAAAAGGCGAAGGTTTGTTTCTTCATTTAAGCGCTATTGGATTTAAGGATCCATTGATTTTCAACGAGTTAAAAGAAAATTTAACGCTTATTGATTGGTTTGATGATATAGAATTTGATACGACAGATGATGGTTATTTTACGGGAAGAATTAAAATTAAAGACAGATATTTAGAGGAAGGCGTTAAGTATTTTGACCAACGAAGTGCCAATGAAGGTTTCTTATTTTTACTCTTTTATTTAACACTTTTTATCAGCTCTGAAACGCCTAAGTTCTTCGCCATTGACAACATCGACAACGCACTAAATCCAAAATTAGGCGCCGATTTAATGAAAATATTGGCAAAATTGGCGGAAAAGCACGACAAACAAGTCATTTTCACAACCCATAATCCCGCAATTTTAGATGGTTTAGATTTATCAGATGATGAACAACGTTTGTTCGTCATTTCACGCAATAAATCAGGATATACAAAGGCATTGCGGGTGCCTGATAAAGAAAGAAATACGCGATTATCGGAGAGTTTTATTCGGGGTTACATTGGCGGACTGCCTAAAAATTTTTAAATCATGGTTAAGTTTGGTTTTGTTGTAGAAGGTCCAACGGATAGGGCTGTTCTTGAAAATATTTTGATTGGTTATTTTGATGAAGATATTTCTGAATATTTTACGCGTCTTGTACCGCGTGAAATGAAAGATTCGGGTGGTTGGTCTCGAGTCATAACCTATTGCCAATCAACGGATTTTGTAGATGCTTTTGATGATAATGATTTTATAATTGTTCAGATTGATACGGATATAAGCTTTGAATTCAAGGTTTTACACGATGAAGATGGGGAGAAATTACCTATTGATGTACTCGTGAAAAATGTTAAAACTTATTTTGCTGACTTATTTAAAACCGCTTTTGGAGAAACATTTTTAGCGCAATTTGGCAATAGAATTTTACTGGCTATTGCCGTTCATTCAACAGAATGTTGGCTTTTACCCCTTTACTTTAAGGCGGATAAGGATAAAATGGAGATAAAAAATTGCTACAAAAAACTGAATACCAAAGTTCCCAAATTGGATGAAAAATATAAAAGATACGACGAAATTTCTGCCGAATATCGCAATGGAAAGACACTCAGAAAATCAGTATATAAAAATGTAAGTTTGAATTTATTTTTTGAAGAACTCCTTTTAAAAGTGCCTATTAATGTTGAAAATAGCACAAATACTGAGGGGTATAAAAATGTAGTTGGGAACTTTATTTCCCACTAAATCACTGAGCAGGAAATCAATTGCCTGACGACTAAAAATCTTACATTATGTCCAAACCAAGTATTCCGCAAGGAACGCGGGACTTTTCACCCGAACAAGTTGCCCGTCGCACCTATATTTTTGATACAATTCGGAAAGTTTTTCAAAAATACGGCTTCGCACCAATCGAGACGCCGACGCTCGAAAATCTATCTACTTTGACGGGAAAATACGGCGAAGAAGGCGACAAATTGCTGTT
>JAYUKJ010000054.1:0-1768 GCA_043764555.1 Saprospiraceae bacterium | reverse complement strand
AAAGCCTTGAAAACACGTGTTTTCAAGGCTTTTTGACGTTTTATACTGAGGGGTCCTAAAAAATATTTTTTACTCCCCAAAAATTTCTTTCAATCGTTTTTCCAACAATTCGCCGCGCAAATTGTGGTCGGTGACGATGCCGTTTTTGTCAATCAAAACCGTTTTTGGAATGCTCGACACGCCGTATAATTGCGCCGCCGCATTGCCCCATCCGCGCAAATCACTCACGTGGTTCGACCAAATTAAACCGTCTTTGGCAATCGCATCAATCCATTTTTGGCGGTCTTGGTCAAGGCTCACGCTGAAAATCTCAAAACCTTTCGCTTTGTATTTGTTGTAAAGCGCCACAACCATCGGATTTTCACGGCGGCAAGGTCCACACCAGCTTGCCCAAAAGTCAATAAGCACCACTTTTCCCTTCAAATCACTCAATTTGCGCACAACATTCGCCGTATCGGCTTGCGCAATATCGACCGCAGGCACGTCGGTCATGCTCGATTTCATGGTGCCAATGACTTGCGAGATTTGCGCTAAAAGATTTGGGTTGTCATTCGGAAAATCTGTCATATATCGACCGCCAAAATCAACAATAAGCGGATTTTGCGCCGTCATAAAAACGCTAATCGCCCCCGTCAAAGCGTAGCGAGAAGTATTCGATTTTGCAGGAATGGTCTTCATCGCTTCGTTCAAATATTGCTTAATTTGCGGACGCGTCAAACCCAATTCGCGCATCGTTAAAATCGTCGAAAAATCCCTAAAAGCGTTAAAAACCACGGGCATTTCGTTGTAATCCACGTCGGTGAAGTTGGCATATTGAAAATATTGCGCAGCAAAATATTCGATTTCGCTCTTAAATTGACCTTTTTTAGGCGAATTCTGGAACGACGTATAAGTGTCCAACGCCAAAACGCGCGCCGCCAAAGGGTTTGCTTTTTTGAGCGAATCGAGCAAAGCAATTTTACTTTTATCCACCGTCAACATCTTTTTTTCGCAAACAATACGGATGGAATCGGTGTAAAAATCGCGGTTGTAAACCGCCATAATTTTACCCATTTCGACCTTTGCAGCGTTCATTTTGCTTTGAGCATCGGCGAGTCCTTCGTTAATTTTAGAATTTTGCGCGACTGTTTGCGAAGCATCGTGGCAAGGTCCTGTCATTAGCACTTCTTTCTCGGTACCGAGCAAAACCAATTTGAGGCGCGCTTGTTCCATGTTCATCCCGACGGTAAAATACTGAGGGGTCTTAGATTTTGGAATTTGGAGAACAAATTCACCATTTTTATCAGGCGTTGCGGTCGCTACGTGGTTTTGGAACAAGCCTTCTGAGCGATAAACCCGCACCGAATCCGTCACGGAGCAGTTGTCGAGTTTGCAACGCAGGGTAACAGTTTCCACTTTTTGAGCGAACGCCACGGCGGTCAACAATACAAATGAGATTAGAATTTGAATTTTCTTCATTTTAATTCTGTTTTTAAAAATTTCGGCGTAAAAATAACGGTTTGAATTAGGATTAAAGCGTTTGTTTCGACAAATGTCTCTCGTCGTTTATATCAAAAGACTGTCCGAAAATTATCGAAAAACAAACACACGTATATATAGACGCGGTTTCGTTTTTTTTGTATCGCTTTCGGTAGCAATTTTACCCAACAAAGGGCAAGCGGCAAAGTTTTTAACGAATTTTTAGGACCCCTCAGTATCTTGCGCTTTTTAGAAAATAGAAAGCGACTTAAATCGTCTAACATAGCCGGGAAACTTATTTCCCACGTTT
>JAYUKJ010000053.1:0-5873 GCA_043764555.1 Saprospiraceae bacterium | reverse complement strand
AAATGCTCCGTTAGAGAGAAACCATTGCCGATATTCCAATCAAGTCGCAGACCCGCCATGATGCCTTTAGCGTAGTTACCATCCTTATTTGCGGCTTGAACAGTGCGGGTTATCGTGTCTTTTCCCGCCGCAGGATTGCCGCGCTCAAGGTTGTGAACGAGCCGATAAGATATTGTATCCAAGCTCGCATCATAATACGAGTCGGTTGTTTTCCAATCCGATTTAGGTTTAAACGTCGAAAGGTCGTAAGGAATATCAATCATGTTTTGAATAGCGATGTTCGTATAACCCGCATAAACGCGCAATTTGGAGTTGTCGCCAAACAAATAATCAATATTGGCGCGGACTTGACCGCCAATATCGGGATGACCCAAATCGCGATAGCCGCGGT
Source organism: Saprospiraceae bacterium (assembly GCA_043764555.1). Classification (GTDB taxonomy): domain Bacteria; phylum Bacteroidota; class Bacteroidia; order Chitinophagales; family Saprospiraceae; genus JAAFJT01. The sequence continues at coordinate 5,482 of JAYUKJ010000053.1, read as the reverse complement.
CTTTCAAATAAAAACCAGCGACATTGTAGCGCAATTTGTCGCTTATTGGTCCATTTGCGTTGAAATCTACGCGATAATCAACACCCGCTTCGTTGCGACTGACGTTTTTGTTGTAGGTCGTTATCCGCGCGCCGCCCGTGTGCGTCGTGCCGCCCGTTTTGGTAATCACGTTGACAACACCCGCCGCTGCCGAGCGTCCGAACAAGGTTGCCGCGCCGCCACGAACAACTTCTACGCGGTCAACGCCGTCGTCGAGTCCGAAATTGAAATCGGCAGGGCGCGCAGGCGTTGCTAAAGTCGGCAAACCATCCAATTGCATCGTCGTGTAAATCAAGCCGTTGCCCGACCCGTCGGGGAAACCGCGGGTGTAAATATTGCCGCGGAAGCGTCCTTGTGCGTTCGTAACAAACAAGCCTGGAACGTTTCGGACTGCTTCGGCAATGCCTTCGGGCTTGTTGTTTTGCAATTGCTTTGCGTTAACGACGTCAACAGCCGTCGTTGTTTCCAATTTACGAACGGGTTGACGGGTGGCGGTAACGACTAAATCGTCCGTCAAATTAGCGCCTTCTTCCATTTTTACGTCGAAATTTGACGTGTTGCCAACCGCCATTTCGACGGTCGTCATACCAATGAAAGTGAAAACGAGCGTGGATTTTTCAGACACTTTTAGCGTAAAACCGCCATTAGCGTCGGTAATTGTCCCGTTTTTTGTTCCTTTTTCGAGAACCGTAACGCCAGATAAACCGATTCCTTCGTAATCTGATACTTTACCTGAAACTGTTTTTTGCGACCACAGTACGCTTGTTAATGACAACAGCACTAACACGAACAAACTTCTAATTGTGTAACTTTTTTTCATTGTAGATCTTTTTTGAAAAGTGGTTTAAGAGAGAAAAATAGGTGAAAAGAATGCGAATACATCAAAACACTGAGGGGGTATTTTTGAACCTTATATGCGCAATGTTAACGTACATTGTTGGTTGATTTTCCGTTTCGCAACAACGGGTAAATGTAGAATTTACTTTCAATAGCAGTTAAACTCCTTAACTATTTTTTTATAAAAATAATGTTTTACCTTAGTTTAGACAAATTCAAGTTTGATAACTGTAATTTTGACAAAATAAAAATAAGTAAAAAGGACCCCTCAGTATAAACGAATAATTAAGGAGTTTAACTACTTTTGTTCCAATCAATTGTGATTACTAAAGTTAGTCGGTTGTTTAGACAGTTTGTTGACCGTTAAATTTAATTGACCGTCAACCGACGTTTACATCGGCTATTACACTCGAAAAGACAATAACCCATTTTTTATTTATTATAAAAACGCACAGTAGAAATGCATTTAAAACTTTTTCCAAAACACGGCGGCGTCTGGCAAGGCACTTACAAACGCCTCAATCCCGCGGGAGAATTGATGTGGGAACACAAAAGCCTGTTGTCCCTACGGCTCGACGGCAACGAATGGCGACAGTCAAATCTTTACGAATTTCCCGACGGACGCGTGGAATTTTACAATTTCGGCTTGACACATTTTGACCAAAAAGGCGTTATGACCTTCGATAATCCACGCATTTACGGCAAATCTTGGGAAACCGAGGGCAGTATTATTCTTTGGTGGACGTATCGAAATGAGCCAGGTTCAAAGCTCTACGAAATCATTAACCTCATTGATGACAAACATCGAATGCGCGTTTGGCAACACACAACGAACGGCGTTTTTGAAGGATTAACGATGATTGAAGAATGGAAAATCGCCGAACCTGAAACAATTCCGTTGGCACATTACGAGCAAAAATCATACATTTTAGAAGCAGAAATGGCTTAAATCTAAAAACGTCGGCGAGGTTTGAAACCTAATGTCGTCAACTTAAGAAGGGCGACCGTGAAAGGCGACCGTGAAAGTCGCCCCTACAAATGATTGAATGTCAGACATATACGTAGGGGCGACCTTTACGGTCGCCCTTATGTGGACGGTGTTAAAATCGTTAAGTTGACGACATTAGGTTTGAAACCTCGCCGACGTTAAAAGTACCCCCTCAGTATAAACGTCTTTTTTTCACATTTTTGAGTTAATACAAACGCATACAAGACGCATAAATTTTTAATTTTATTGAACAAAAAAAAGAGAAACCTATGTGTCCTATGTGCCTATGTGTTCCAAAAAAAATTATATGTTATTATGGGAATGACCATCACCGAAAAAATCATGGCGCGCAATTCGGGGCGCGAGAAAACAGTCCCTGGCGAACTCGTTTGGGTTGATGTACACACCGTTATGACGATGGATTATCTCGGCAAACAGACCTTCAATCAACTTCATAAACTCGGTGTAACCGACGTTTTTGATAAAAATCGCGTGATTTGCGTCTCCGACCACTTAATTCCGCCGCCGACCGAACAGTTTGCAACGATGCTCAATCAATGGCGCGAAGTCGTCCGTGAGCATGATATTAAAAATTTCTACGATTTAGGCCGTCAAGGCATTGCCCATCAAATTATGGTCGAACAAGGCCACGTTCTGCCGGGAAAAATCAGCATTGGCACGGACTCGCACGCGAACACCTACGGAGCAGTTGGTGCGGTTGGCAACGCGGTCGGCGTAACCGATGCGGCGGTCGCGATGGCAACGGGCAAAGCGTGGTTCCGCGTACCCGAAACGGTCAAATTTGAAATAACGGGGCAGTGGCAACCGTGGGTGATGGGTAAGGATTTGAGCCTACACATTATGGGTATGATGCATTGGAACGGACATTTGATATACAAAACTTTGGAATATACGGGCGAAGCAATCGAGGCTTTGGGCATGGCGGGGCGCATGACTTTATGCAATATGACCGTGGATTTGGGTGCCAAAAACGGCATTATTGCGCCTGATAAAATCACTAAAAAATACTTGAAAGGTCGTACAGAAGACGATTGGCAGATGCTTAAAAGTGATAAAGACGCCCGATACGACGCCGTTTACGAAGTAAATGTGTCAAATGTAGGACCGACCGTCGCAATGCCCGATAAATTAGACGACATTGTTCCCGTCGAAAAATTGATTGGAACGAAGTTCAACAAGGCATTTGTCGGCACGTGTACGAACGGACGCGTTGAAGATTTTGAAATTATGGCTAAAATACTGAGGGGTAAGCAAATTCATAAATCGGTCAATATGATTTGCGTTCCCGCGTCGCAAGACGTCTATTTGGAAGCCATGGAAAAGGGTTATTTGGCTACCCTCGTACGGGCGGGTGCAGCGATTGATACGCCTTCGTGCGCGGCTTGTGCGGGCATTCACACGGGCGTCGCGGGTGACGGCGACGTGGTTTTATCGGCAGGAAATCGGAATATGAAAGGTCGGATGGGCAGCAAAAATGCGGCGATTTACTTGACTTCGCCCGCAGTTGTCGCTGTGTCTTCAATTTTTGGCGAAATCAGAGACCCGCGGACGACGAATTTAGATTGAGCATTTACGTGTATTTTAACGTCGTCGAGATTTTTGACCTCGACGACGTTTTCTCCCAACTAAGACACCGCATACTCTGTATAAACGCGGTGATAATCGGGAAAATAGGCAAGGACGATTTCTTCTTTAGAGATACCCCGCTCAACCAATCTTTCAGCAATACTGTATTCCATTTTGTCTTCTTGCACCCAAATTTTATCGCCAATAATATCGAGATGAAACAAGAGATTAAAGGTACGTTTATACTTTTCCCAACCCATAGCAATGATTTGGAAATGATTTGATTTAGTATCTTCAACCGCGATAAATTCAATATCCTTATTGCTGGGTTGGCGCAAATCTTTAAGATAATCTTCTAATGTGTCGTGTATTTTATTTTGAAGATAAGTTACTCTTTCCATGCGATAATTATTTTTTCTTGATGATCAAAAAGAATGATTTTAATTGTTCCTTCTTCAATTATAGCTTGAATAAAATCGTAAGCAATTAATTTTTCGTAAGCATAAAAAGGCATTGCTAAATAAAGAATTCTGTCAATCTGTTTACGTCTGATAACAATATTATAACCGTTATATTGACCGCTTGCGCGTAAAAAATCGTGAATCATTGAAGGATTGATAAAACTTTTGACTTCCACAGCAATTTTTGTTAATCCTTTTTCTGCAACAATTATCTTTTCCGCGCCCAAGTCGGTTGAAATACCGCCTTCTGCACGGTTCAACAATGTTAGAGGATCATCGGTTATGAGCCAGCCTTCTTTTACTAAAGCTTCTTTTACAATTTCGTGAAAAGCGTCTTTTGCCATTTAACTAATCTATTTTGAGAACAAATTTAAGTAAAAATTGAAAACCGCGCTAAAATAAATAATATTATTGCTTTTTCATCAAATTAACGCCCAGAAGTATTCATTATAATTTAAAAAAACGAACAATCATGCACACCTTATCCGCCTATTTCAAATGGGCAACAATCTTCGCAGTGACAGGCTGGTTAGCCTTAATATTATTTCCAAATCACGTTTATACTGAGGGGTATGTCGTCGGCGTTGCGGCGGCATTATTGGCTATTATGTACGGTTTTTTGCTCATTTTTGGCAAAAAATACGATGAAGGTGTCGTGTATAAAGGCAGTTTTAAAGATTTAGAAGGCGTGATAAATCTTTTCAAATCGCCGCGCGGCGTCCTCATCGGTTGGATTCATTATTTGGCTTTTGACATGATTGTCGGCTTATTTATCCTTAAAAACAGTCAACACTATGGCATCAATCATTGGCTCATGATTCCGTGTTTGCTCGCCACTTTTATGTTAGGACCTTTGGGTTTATTGATGTATTTGTTGTTGCGTTTTGCCGTGACGCATGATTATTTTAGCAGTTTTTTTTTCTAAATACATTTTAGAGGACCCCTCAGTATAAGCGCTTAAAAATCATCTTTTCACCCTTTAATGCTTAATTAAGTTGAATGTACTCGCCAATTTCCTCATTTCCTTTGTCGCCTTGGAACACATTTACATCCTCTACATGGAGATGTTTGCGTGGACAACGCTCGGCAAAAAGACCTTCAAAAGTCTCGACAAAGACCTTTTTGAACCCACAAAAGCACTCGCGGCAAATCAAGGTTTGTACAACGGTTTTCTGTCGGCGGGTTTGATTTGGTCGCTCTTTATTTCAGACCCTAATTGGCACGTAAATGTCGCTTTATTTTTCCTTTTATGCGTCGTTGTTGCGGGTTGTTACGGCGCAATGACGGCGGGAAAACGCATTTTTTATGTCCAAGCTGTTCCCGCCATTATCGCCACTTTGGTTGTGCTTTATCTGAAATTCGGATAAAAATTGGAGGCTGATTTAATGCTAAAAATAAAAATTTAGGACTCCTCAGCATATGCCGTCCTTACGGCATCCCGATTCTTCTTCGGGAAAGGCTTAAAAAATGTTTTTTCGCTCAAAGTAAGAATTAAAAAACGTAAAAATGCAACGTCGCCACTTTATAAAAAGCCTCGGTTTTGCCACCGTTTCTACTCAAACCGATGCCA
>JAYUKJ010000052.1:0-5879 GCA_043764555.1 Saprospiraceae bacterium | reverse complement strand
TTTTCTATTCTTTAATTCAAAAGCCTCGTGAACAGTCTGTTTACGAGGCTTTTGAATTTTATGATATATCTATACGCCATTATTCAAAACACGCTCAATTTTTCAGGAGTCACTCCATGAAAAGGCGTTCTATTGCGTCAAAAATACGTCAAACGGCTTATTGTTAATTAAAAATGGGGTAACTTTACGGCCTACTTTGGAACAAAAAAATAAGGAAATAATGGATAATAGAAACAGATTTTACGCGATTGCGCTCGTGACAACGGCTTATATTTTACTGGCTTTTGGCTGGTGGTCCATGCTCTTGATGCGTAAAAACGAAGAGGCCAAGCAAGCAAATATTGAGCTGTTAAAGCTGGATATGCAGATGAAAAACAAGTTTACAGACGCCGAAAATTTTGAAAAATCAGTTGAGTACCAACGTGTTATAGAAAAATATCAACGTCAAGCGCGGATGGTTTGGGGTGAAGGCAGTGTTCTGTTTTTAGGTTTGCTGGTGGGATTTTGGATGATTCAACGCAGTTTGCAAAAAGAAGTAAATTTGAACAATCAGCGGCGTAATTTTCTGTTGTCGGTGACGCATGAATTAAAATCGCCGATTGCGTCGATTCGCTTGATTTTGCAAACGTTTCAAAGGCGAAAACTGGATGAAACACAGCAGACTAAATTCCTCAACGCCGCCGTTGTGGAAGCCGATAGATTGCACGAATTGGTGGATAATTTGTTGTTGTCTTCGCGCTTAGAAAATCACTACGAACAGAGCGTTGAAGAGATAAACATTGCGCAGATGATTGAAGAATTAATTGAAAAATGCCGCATTAAATTTCCGCGCGCACACTTCAATTTTATCAAAAATGAGGTGCCAATACTGAGGGGTGATAAACAAGGATTGGTGTCTTTGTTTACGAATTTGTTGGAAAATGCGGCTAAATATTCGGATGAACACGCCGAAATCACGGTAAAACAGAGCTATGCAGCGAATAAATTTTTATTTGAAGTGGCAGACAATGGCATCGGCATTCCGACGACCGAAAAGCGCAAGGTTTTTGAGAAGTTTTACCGCGTTGGCTCCGAAATGACGCGGCGAACGAAGGGAACGGGTTTAGGACTATATATCGTGGCCCAAATCGTTAAACTCCACCATGGTTTGATTTCGATTGCCGATAATACGCCGAAAGGAACCGTTTTCAAGATTACATTGCCGAATTGAAGTTTTGAACTGAAAATCAAAAATTAAGAATTAAAAACGCCCTCACTCAAAATAGTGTAAAATATTGATTTCCAATCTTTTAGAATTCACTTTTGACGTTAATCTGCTATTTTACATCTCATTTTTAATTTTTAATTTTTAATTTTTCTTGACAATGTTACCTACTTTGCAACGCGATGTTATACATTTGCGACGCGTCAGGCGATCAGCTCCTGCCTAACCTCCCCAGGGTGGAAACACAGCAAGGACATGGTGGTTGAGCGATGTGCTTGGCGCTTTTTTTTTATCAAAAATTCGATATCGACAATATGAAATTTTTCATTGATACAGCTAATCTTGACCAAATTCGGGAGGCGAAAGACCTCGGGATTTTGGACGGTGTGACGACTAATCCGTCGTTGATGGCTAAGGAAGGTATTACGGGAAGAAACAGTATTTTAAGTCATTACGTTGCTATCGCTAAACTTGTTGGCAATTTAGACGTGAGCGCCGAAGTTATTTCAACCGATTTTGACGGTATGGTGCGCGAAGGGCAGGAATTGGCCGACCTTGCACCGAATATCATCGTCAAAGTGCCAATGATTAAATCGGGTATCAAAGCCATTTCATGGTTTACAGAACACGAAATTAAGACGAATTGTACCCTTGTTTTTTCGGCTGGTCAAGCTATTTTGGCGGCAAAAGCGGGTGCTACTTATTTGTCCCCTTTTATTGGACGAATTGATGATATGAGTTGGGATGGTATGGAATTGATTCGTCAATTGGTCGAAATTTATTCGATTCAGGGTTATGAAACGGAAATTTTGGCGGCGAGCATTCGTACACCTTTACATATAGTTCAGGCGGCACAATGCGGAGCAGACGTTATTACTGCACCTTTGTCGGCAATTTTGGGTTTGTTGAAACATCCTTTGACAGACAGTGGCTTGCAACAATTTTTGCTCGACCACGAAAAAGCGAAAGCAAAAGGTTAATATTAAAACATACAGCGTTTAATTTTGTCCACAGAAACACCCCCTCAGTATCCGACCCGTTTTTAAGCGGTTAATACTGAGGGGGTTCTTTTTGTAAAAAACTTAGCCATGGATTACTCGAATAATACGCGTAATGTGTCGTTAAGAATTAAAGAATAAAAATCATGTCCGAAACGAAATCATCGCTTGTCAAACATATTGCTATTGCTGGCAATATTGGCGCAGGAAAAACGACTTTAACGACGCACCTTGCCAAGCATTTTGGCTGGGAACCCCAATTTGAATCGGTGGATAACAACCCGTATTTGGCGGATTTTTACCACGATATGCACCGCTGGTCGTTCAATCTTCAAGTGTTTTTTCTAAACAGTCGCTACCGCGATATTTTGGATATCGAACGTGGCAATCGCGTTGTTATTCAAGACCGCACGATATACGAAGACGCGCATATTTTTGCACCAAACCTGCACGAAATGGGTTTGATGTCGAAACGTGATTTTGAAAATTATTTTTCTTTGTTTGAACTGATGCTTCAACAAGTATCACCTCCTGATTTGTTGATTTATTTGAAAGCCAGTATTCCAACTTTGGTTGACCACATTCAGCAGCGCGGACGGGATTACGAAGGAACCATTTCGATTGACTATTTGAAGAAATTGAATGACCGCTACGACCAATGGATTTCAGGCTACAAGGCGGGTAAACTATTGGTTATCAATGTTGACGAAGTTGATTTTTTGAACCGTCCCGAAGATTTAGGTTTGATAATCAGCAACGTGCAAGGAGAATTACACGGCTTGTTTTAGCGTATTTTAGATTGAGCAACATCGTAAGAAATTGTCAAACTTCGTCACTTGTACCCTATTTACGCTTAGTTTTTAAGCAACTTAGCGTGACTCCTCTCGTACAAATAATTTAATGCAGAGTTTTTATGGTAAAAAGGTTCTTAATTTAAAAAAAAATCTACTTTTGCACCGTTTTTAAAACGAATGACATCCAATTAGTAAACAAAAAGAAAATCGTATTTATTTCTAATCAATAATCGAAATGGCAAAGCAGAATATTAGCACCGCCCCGAAAGGCAAAAAAGAAGAGGAAGAAGTCCTCATCAATGTAGCAGAAGTGACGAGTGAAGCACAACATTGGCTCGAAGAATACAAAAAACCTTTGTTGTATGGTGCGATTGCACTTGTTGCAATTATCGGCGGTTCGTTGGTTTGGAAAAACTATCAAGCAGGCAATCAAACAAAAGCAGTTCAAGCAATGTGGAAAGCAGAGCAAATGTTTGAACAAGATTCGTTCGCAGTGGCATTGAACAATCCTGGCGGCGGATACGAAGGTTTCTTGGGCATTATCAGCAAATACGGCAGCACACCTGCGGGCAATATGGCAAAATACTACGCAGGCGTAAGCTATTTGCAATTAGGAAAATTTGATGACGCTATCAAGCATTTGGATGATTTTTCTCCTTCAGGAACCGTCTCGCCGACTATGAAAAATGGTGCTTTGGCAGATGCCTACAGCGAAAAACAAGATTTTGGAAAAGCGTTGAAATACTACAAAGAAGCGGCTACATCAGGTTCGGTTGAAGATTTGAAAGCCTTGTATTTGAAGCGTTACGCCATGTTGAGCGAAAAACAAGGCGATGTTTCGGCGGCTTTATCAGCTTATTCTGAAATTAAAGAAAAATATTCTACAACTGCTGAAGGGCGTGATATTGATAAATTTATTGCACGCGCAGAAGCTAAGAAGAAGTAAACCATACACAACAATCCACATATAGGAAAAAGGGTGAGCCGTTAAGGTCTTGCTCTTTTTTTTTGTTTTAAGGTGGTTATTTTTCAAAAATTAGGACTTTATACTGAGGGGTCTCTTTCTTCAAAAAAAATGAAACCATTCTGTCAAATATAAGAATAAATCACTTTGATACATTCCCTATTAAAGGCATATTGCCTAAAAATGGCGTTAATGTTTGGATAGAATGCGCATTTAGGCGCTATCTATTTTAAATTTCAATAAAAAAGAGGAATAATGTTTGGCTATTCGGAAATAGGTGTTTACTATTGCATCCAATAGATTCGAAACCAATTTCTTTAACGTCTTTCTACACACCTTCCCACGTATGAGTTCAGTTGCAAACATTTTACAAAAGAAACACGGCAGAATTATTTCTGTCGAACCCACGACAAGCGTTTTAGACGCTATTCACTTGATGGCAGATAAAAATATTGGCTCTGTCATTGTTGCCGCAAATGGGACTTATCTGGGTCTCGTCACGGAGCGCGATTACGCGCGAAAAGTGATTTTGCAAGACAAGCATTCAAGCGAAACGCTCGTGACGGAAATCATGTCAACCGACTTGCCCCGCGTGAGTCCGCGCGACACGCACGAAACTTGCATGACCTTGATGTCGGAACGCAATGTCCGTTACTTGCCCGTTTTTGAAAACGGAACGCTCGTTGGCATCATTTCCATGTTGGACGTTATTAGCGCAACCGTTGACCGTCAAAAAGAGACAATCGGCAGTTTACAAGATTTTATTTCAAGTAATTTTGGCTAAAAAAGGAAAGGATTAGAAAATGCAGCGTTTTAATTTTATGTAAAATGCCCGCTTTGTTCCATAACTTTACAATTTTATTGCTCAAAAAAACAGCTATATCCACCAAACTTTTTTCCAACAAAGTATCTTTGCCCCTTGAAAGGCGACGATACTTTTTTTTATGCCTAAAAAAAAGATTAGATTGCTTAAAAACGTGTACGTTTACGGGGTCAAATTGACAAATTTAGGACCCCTCAGTATTCGGGCAATATTTCTCAATATTTTGAATGACAATCGTTTACACGCTTTATTTCCAAAACAAAATCAGCAAGCACTTTTCAGCAATGAGACAATTATCACTAATGACCCTGCTAATCGGCATCACATCGACTGCCGCTTTTTGCCAAAAAGTAACCCTCGATGGGTACGTTTTTGAAGAACTAAACCGTGGTTACTTAAACGAAGTAAAAGTAACCGTTCTTGAAAAATCAGGCGTTTACGTCGGAGAAACTTTGTCCGACATAGAAGGTCACTTCAAATTAGACATTCAAGCTGGCAAAGAATATAATATTCAATACGAAAAGAAAATCTTTCAGCCCGTCACCGACGCGCTGTCAACTATCGGCAAAAATGCGGATGATAAAATATTTCTGAAACGACAATTGGAGCGCCAACCCGGCTATTTGCTCGAAGTGTCGCTTGCTGAAAAACGCTTTATGGAAGAGGTTCCCGTTGACGCCGTGAAGGGTGCGCGCATAGAAATTTTCAACATCACGACGAATCGCGAAGAGCTTGTGCTTGACTCGGCGAAGTCGGTTGCCTTCTCGCATACCCTCGTTCCCGGCAATCATTACGCCCTTATGATACGCAAAAAAGGGTATTTTACGCGCAGAATGGACGCACACGTCAATATTGACGGTTGCTATTTATGCATGGAAGGTTTTGGAACCGTTACGCCGGGCATGGTGAGCAATTTGACGTCGGCGCGGGATAACAAAGTGGGTACGCTCATCGCGAACGTGGATTTGACGCGCATTGACACAAATCAAAATATCGTTTTTCAGAATATCTACTACGCTTATAATTCGGCGCAACTTACCGAAGAAGCCGTTAAGGAACTCGATAAAGTGACGTCTCTGTTGCAAAATAACGGCGC